>NZ_CAXUCH010000011.1:41403-43067 GCF_964249325.1 uncultured Mycobacterium sp.
CCCACGTAGTAGGGGGGGAGGGCCTCCCCGTCGGGGGCGGCGTAGAGGGCGAGCTGGCCGCAGGCGTTGTTGAGGACCAGGAAGTCCGGCTGCTCGGCGGCGTAAACCCCGCCTCCGAGCTGAGAGGGCTCGACCACGTGCAGCCGCACCGGCGTCCTTACCCGCCAGGCCCGGCTCACCGTCCGCTCCATGACGCACATACCCCACGAGCCGAGCCCCACGATGGCCATCTCGATCATGGGACGCCTCCCATACACGCCACCTCAGATCGGCGACCGCTGGCTGATCTCTGCGTTCGAGCCCGTTTAGGCCGGCTTTCCTCGGTCGCGGCCGCGGCGAGTCGGCGGACCGCATGTACCAGCTGGTCGGCATCGCGCGTCGTGGTGGCGAAGGAGGTGACGAAACGGACGACACCTGGCTTCCAACGGCCGTGGTAAAAGCCGTAACCTTCGTCCAGAAGTCCGTCGATGACCTGCTGGGGCAGGCGGCAGAAGAGGATGTTCGCCTGTGGCGTGCGCACAACGCGAATGCCGGGGATGGACTTCAGTCCCGCTTCGAGCAGGGCGGTCATGGCATTGGCGTGCCGGGCATTGCACAGCCACAGATCGTCGGCGAGGTAGGCATCGAGTTGGGCGGCGGCGAAACGCATCTTGGCGGCGAGTTGTCCGGCTCGCTTAGCCCGGAACCTGAGCTCGGTGGTCAGGGAGCGGTCGAAGACGACGACGGCATCGGCGGTTATGGCCCCGTTCGTGGTGGCACCAAAGGACAGCATGTCCACGCCGGCGCGCCAGGTTATCTCGGCGGGCTTGCAGCCCAATGCGGCTACGGCGTTGGCGAGGCGAGCGCCGTTCATATGAACGTGCAGGCCCGCGTGTTTGGCAACGCCGGCCAGGTGTCCGATCTCGGCGGGAGTGTATACCGCGCCGGTCTCGGTGGCCTCGGTGAGGCTCAACACGGAAGGTTGCACGCTGTGCACGTCACCGAAACCGACCTTGCGGAGCACCGCCGCCTGCAGCTCGTCGGCGTCGATCTTGGCGTTTTCCCCAGCCAGCGCGATGAGTTTGGCACCTCCTGTGAAGAATTCCGGTGCGCCGCACTCGTCGTTGTTGATATGGCTGTCGCGGTGGCATAACACACCACCCCACGGCGGGGTCAGCGCGGCCAAGCTCAATGCGTTCGCCGCCCAACCGGTGGAAACGGGAAGTAGATCGACGTCGCGATCAAAGATCTCGCTGAAGCGACGTCGTGCGCTCGAAGTCCAACTGTTGGCGCCATAGGGCGGTGCCTGCCCAGAGGCTGCCGCCGCAACAGCCGCGATGATCTCGGGTGCGCCACTTGCGACGTTGTCGCTGGCGAAGGAGCGATCTGGCGTCCTAGCGATCTTGAGCCCCTCGCCGTGGTGGCGGTGGTCAATCGCGTAGGCGACGACGCCCGATATCGATTCGATGCGCTCGGCGACGACCTCGACCAGGGTGTACGTCGCGCCGCCGCAGTGGCAGCGGTCCTCGACGTAGCTGCAGCCGGTCATTGGGTCACCCGCTCGTAGCGGGTGATCGCCGACGCCACGATTAACTTACCGCGTCAGGCCCAGCTGGCGCCGACGGCGGCATCGGTGCTGGCCATGTTGCTGCTGGCGGTTTGCACCTTGCCGCCATGAGCATTGG
>NZ_CAXUCH010000012.1:0-41528 GCF_964249325.1 uncultured Mycobacterium sp.
CCTTTCTAGAGACGGTGCATCAGTAAGCCCGGGACCAGCTCCTCGTCGGCGGGGTCGGCGCAGGCATCGGCACACAGCACGTCGGTCGCTAAATCGCCGAGGTCACGGTCGGTTTCGGAGGCCATGAGCTTGAGTACCGAGAATTCCGGTGAGCTCAGGTCGCCCCGCTCGACGGCGCGCTGCCAGGTAAACCGCAATAGCCAGATCCGCGCCCACAGTTTGGTCATGACCCGCGAGAGCGACGGGTCGAGCAGGTGGTGGCTTCGGGCGGCGTCGACCAGCTGCTCGTGGCGGCGGAACATCGCGACGGCCTGCGAGCCGACGGTCAACCGCTCGCGGCCCAGCGTCGCCAGCGCGATCGTCCACCCCTGCCCGACTTCGCCGATCAACGCGTCGCCGTCGAGTTCGACGGCGTCGAAAAAGACTTCGTTGAACTTGGATTCACCGTCGATTTGCCGCAGCGGTCGCACGGTGATGCCGCGCAGGTGCATCGGCATGATGAACATCGACAAGCCGCGGTTCTTGTCTTCGCCGGTGCGCGCGAGCAGGATTCCGTAGTCGGCGGATGCGGCCGCCGAGCTCCACACCTTCTGTCCGTCGACGCGCCAGCCGGTGTCAGTCTTGTGTGCGCGGGTGCGAACGGCTGCCAGATCGGATCCCGCCCCGGGTTCGGAGAACAGTTGGCACCAAATGTGTTCGCCGGTGCGGATGGACTCGAGATAGGTAGCCCGCTGCTGGTCGCTACCGAACGTGATCAGCACCGGTCCAACCAGGTCGGGCCCGGCGATGCTGAGCTGTCGGGGCACGCCGGCGTAGGCGCATTCCTCGGCGAAGACGGCTTGCAGGGCGACCGATGCGTCGGCGCCACCGTAGTCACGCGGCCAGTGCAGGCACGTGTAACCGTGCTCGGCCAGGTAGCGGTGCCATTGTCGGCCCGGTTCGACGTCGGAGGCGGTGGGGGTTTGCCCGTAGTTGCGTAAACCGGAGGGTTTGGGTGCGGCTTGCAGGAAGGCGCGGATCTCGCGGCGCAGGGTGTCAATGTCGTCCACGTGGTCGGCTCACTTGCTATCCGAGCAGCTTGGCCGCGGCGGCCAGCCGGTCCCAATGTTGACCTGGTAGACCGAACAGCACCTCGTCGGTGCGTGCCCGCTTGACGTACAGACCGGCGGAGTGTTCCCAGGTGAACCCGATACCGCCGTGGATTTGCAGGTTGGCGTGGGAGACGGCACGTAGGGCCTCCGAGCACACCGCGTTGGCCATGCTGACGCGCCAGCTGCTTTCAGCGTCGCCATCATCGATCGATTGCAGCGCGGCCAACGAGGCCGAGCGCGCCAACTCGAGGTCGACCAGCATATCCGCGCAACGATGTTTGATGGCTTGGAAGCTGCCGATAGGGCGCCCGAATTGTTCTCGGGTGCAGGCATATTCGCGGGCCAGTTCCAGCACGCGTTCGCAGGCCCCCACCTGCTCGGCCGACAGCACCGCCAGTGCGCGGTTGGCGCAGCGGTCGATGACGTCGTCGACCGGCCCGTCGCCGATGAGTCGCGCGGCAGGCGCACGGGTGAACGTGATCGTCGCCATCGGGCGCGTCCAGTCGAGCACCCGTTCGGCTTCACCGGTGATACCGGCGTCGGCGGTGTCGAGCACGAACACCGCGGGCTCCCCGTCGGCGATGGCGACGACTACGAGGTCATCGGCGGCGCTGCCGTGCAGCACGTGGCGCACGGTGCCGTCGATGCTCCATCGCGTGCCGGCGCGCGTGGCGGTGAGAGTGATATCGGCACGGTCCCACAACCCGCCGGTGCCGGTGATGGCGGCGGCGGCGCTGCGTTCACCGCTGATCAGCGGCTCCAGCCGCTCGACGGGCGCGCCGGTCTCGACGAGCAGTCCGCTGGCCAATACCGCCGACGCCACCAACGGGACGGGCGCCAGCACGCGGCCCAGTTCGTGGGCCACCACGCCCAGCGTCGTCGCGCCAAAGCCTGCCCCGCCAACCTGTTCGGGCAACGCGATGGCGCTAACGCCGACTTGGCCGCACAGCACCGACCACAGGTGGGCGTCGAATCCCCGCTCCTTACCCTCCTGTTCCAAAGCCACTGCACGCACCCGCTGCTCAGTGGCCAGCCGCTGGCAGACGGCGCGAACCGAATGGGCGAGTTCGCTTTTTTCGTCGGCGGACAGTGTGGTCATCGGCTCAAGATCGCGACGGCGGCGCTGCCGGGGGCTCCGTACAGCTGGGCCATGGCCGCCGTCGGGTTGTTGGGCACCTGGCGGTCGCCGGCGCTGCCGCGCAGTTGGTGGACCAGCTCATAGACCTGCCGCAGTCCGGAAGCGCCGACCGGTTCGCCGTTGGCGATCAGTCCGCCGTCGGTGTTGATGGGAATCCGGCCTCCGATTTCGGTGGCGCCGTCGGCGATGAGGGCCTCCTGCTCGCCGTCTTTGCATAGCCCCGTTTCAGCCATGTGGATCACCTCGGAGCCGGAGTCGGTGTCTTGCAACTGGGCGACATCGATGTCCGCCGGTCCGATGCCGGACGACTCGTAGGCGGCCGCGGCGGCCTGCGCGGTGGTGCCCGGCACGAGCGGCAGTTCGATCGAGGTCCGCAATAACTCGAACGCGCCGTCGCGGCGGCTGCGCAGTTCGCTGGCGCGCAGGTATACCGGCGTGGGGGTGTAGCGCTTCGCCACCTCGGCCCGGCACACCACCGCGGCCGCGGCCCCCTCGTTGGGGTTGCAGTACATGTATTGGCGCAACGGCGCATTGACAACGGGAGAGGCCAGGACGGCATCGGCGCTCATCGGCTTGCGGCGCCATGCATGTGGCGCAAGGGCGCCGTTGGCGAAGTTCTTCTCGGCGATCTTGGCCAGCGTGCGCTCAGTAATGCCGTGGTCATGCATGTAACGCATGATCTTGTGCCCGAAGTAGTGGGTGGTCAAAAACATGCCCTGGTCGCCGTACCACTGGGGCAGTCCGGACACCGACGGATCGGCGCCGAATGCGCCGCGGGGATGCTTGTCCAGCCCGACCGCCACCGCCAGTTCGGCCTCGCCCAATTGCACGTCCCGCGCCGCCAGGGTCAACAGCGTATTGCCGGTGGCGCAGCCGCTCAACGCCGAGCGCACGGGCACACCGGTCATGCCGGCAAGCAGGGTGACGGCTTCAGGGTTGGCCACCTCCAGGCTGCCCGCCCAGACGCTGCCGATCTGGCTCCACTCGACTCCGGCATCTCGCAAGGCCCGGTTGATGGCGATCGCCCCCATTTCCAGTGCGGACCGGTCGGCATACCGTCCGAAAGGGTGGATTCCGACACCGATGATCGCAATCTGCGGGGTGTTGGTCATGGCGCTCCTCGGCAGCAACAATGATGACGTAAACTAGCTAACTATATAGCTCATTGCGGCGCCGGGCCACCGTCGGGGGCTGCCTGCGCAATGGAGCGAGATGAGAGGAGTTGAGCAGCGCGCTGCTGCTTGAGATGGCGTTGAGCAGCGCGCTGCTGCTTGAGATGGCGCCGCGTGATGCCGACCGAAAGGAGTGAACATGATCAAAAACGGCACCAGGTTGCAGAGCCAGGTCTGCGACACCCAGGTCATCATCGTCAGGACCGCAGAGAGTCTCAATGATCTGCGGGCCGGTGGCGCGCCGATGATCCCGATGGGCGCCGACAAGGCCCCAGACGCCGTCCTTGCTCCCGCCTTCGCCGACGGCAGCCTGATGGGCAAACGCTACGTCGATGACAACGGTGCGGAGGTGCTGGTCACCAAAGCGGGCGCCGGCACGCTCACGATTGGACTCACACCGCTGCGTGTCAAGGAAGCAAAACCATTGCCCGCCAGTGATTAAGCCCTGTGCGACCACTTCCGCGTCGCGGGGCTGTGGCGCCGCCGGCTACGCCGGCGTGAACGCGAACGTGACAAACGACTGACCGTCGGTGGTGTCCAGTGTCGTCGTGGTGGATACCATCGACTGGCCGATCCGCAGATCGTCGGCCCCTGCACCTACGATGAGTGTCTCCACCAAAACCCCTTCGGGCAGCTCGACGTAGCCGACAACATACGGCTTGAAGCCCTCCGGCGAGCGGTCACCCTTGTACGGCAGTGGCGGCGCGAACTCCTGGGTCGTATACGTGAACAGGGTCCCCTCGGTGGACAATTCGATCGGCACAATGTCGTCGGTGCCGTCGAAGAGCTCGGCGCGCTCAGCCGGAAATCTCACGGCGCCCGTCGACCGGCGTCGGGATCCTAACAGCACCGCGCGTTCGCCCTCGACGCGGAACAACCCTTCTGCGATAAGTGCACTCATCTCATACCACCTCGATGACCATCGCTGAGCCCATGCCTCCGCCGGCGCACATCGACAACACACCGATGCCGCCGCCGCGGCGACGAAGTTCGTAAACCGCCGATGTCAGCATGCGGGCGCCGGTAGCGGCGATCGGATGCCCGAGGCTGATTCCCGAACCGTAGACATTGACGATTTCCTCGTCGAGGCCCAGTTCACGCGAACAGGCGATGGCCTGGGCCGCGAACGCCTCGTTGATCTCGAACAGCGCGACGTCGTCGAGTGTGCGACCGGCGAGGTCAAGAGCTTTGGGGATCGCGGCAATTGGCGCGCTGCCGGTCCGGCTGGGCGGCACCCCAACCGAACTCCACGACAGGACGGCGGCCAGCGGCTCGCCGCCGACGCCCGGGGCGGTCAGCGCCACGATCGCCGCCCCGTCGTTCAGGCCCGATGAGTTGCCGGCGGTCACCGTGAAACCATCGATCTCGGGGTGCAGCACCTTGAGCGCGGCGAGCGTTTCCATGCTGGTGTCGCGGCGCGGATGTTCGTCTTCGCTGAAGGTGATCGTGGTGCCGTCGGTCCTCGGGACATCGATCGCGACGATCTCGTCGGCGAACGAGCCGGCATCGATAGCCTTGATCGCCCGCTGGTGGCTGCGCAGCGCCCACTCGTCTTGGTCGCGACGGGAAATCCCGTATTGCACTGCGCAGTTGTGCGCGACGGTGATCGACATGTCCAGGGCCGGCGCGTCCGGTGTCGGGGGATGCGAGAGCGAATGCCACGGGTCGACGTAGTCGTGGGTGTCCGTTCCGGCGGTGAACGGCTTGCGCTTGCGCACGACCGGGGTGGTGGACATCGCTTCTGTGCCGCCGGCCAGTACCGCGCGGGTCATCCCCGACGCGATCTGGCCGGCAGCCATGGCGACGGCCGACAGGCTCGAGGCGCACTGCCGGTTGACGGCCACGCCGGGCACGTCGGTCAAACCGAGTTCCACCGCGACGTAGCGGGCGATGTCGCCGCCGCCCTGCATGACCTCGGCCAGGATGAGGTCGTCGAAGTCGGCGGCCTGCAGCCCGGAGCGTTCGACGACCGCCGACACCACCGGCTTGGCCAGTTCGCTGGCTTCCATGTTGGCCAGGGTGCCCTTTCGAGCGGTGCCGATCGGCGTGCGTGCTGCGGCGACGACGATCGCCGGGGGAGTGGCTTTGGCCATGTCCATCCTCACTGTCGGTGGGACTCCTGGCCGACACGGCGGCACAGGGTATACGGTTATACAGATAACGGTATATCAAGAGGAGTGGCGACATCTGTGAAGGTGATCACCTCCATCGACGACGCGATGGCAACCGTCGGCGAGCATCTGGGTGTCAGCGACTGGCAGCGAATCGACCAGAAGCGTATCGACGCGTTCGCCGACGTCACCGGAGACCACCAGTGGATCCATGTAGACGCCGAGCGCGCAGCATCGGAAAGCCCTTACGGCACAACGATTGCGCATGGATTCGTGACGCTGTCGCTGATCCCGGCGCTCAGCCAGCAGAATTACCGCGTCGAGAAGCGGAAGCTGGGTATCAACTATGGGCTGAACAAGGTGCGTTTCTTGGCGCCCGTCGCGGTCGGCAGCCGCATCCGGGTGCGCTCAGAGCTGCTTGAGGCGACGAAGGTCGCCGACGGCGTCGTCAACCTGACCGTACGCCACACCGTTGAGCTGGAGGGTTCTGACAAGCCGGCCGCGGTGGCCGACATGATCACGAGGGTGGTGTTTTAGCCATGCGGGTACGCGTAGACAACTCCAAGTGCGCCGGCCATGCCCAGTGCTATGCCGTCGATCCCAATCTGTTCCCGATTGACGAGTCGGGGTACTCGAATCTGCAAGAGCACGAAGTCAAGCCCGAGGACGAGGAACTCACACGCCAAGGTGTGGCGGCCTGCCCGGAAATGGCGTTGATCCTCGAAGAGGATTGACGCGGCGAATCAAACCAACGAGGGCCGCAGTCCGTCGTAGGGCACCAGCCGTCCCGTCAGGCCTTCGGGTTTGCCGATGGTGCGCGGCACCAGCAGGCGGCGACTGAACCGCCAGCCGACGTCGAGGCGAACGACGTCGTCTTCATAGATCCCGAGGAACTGGATCGGGCGCCCATCCGAACGCCGCCGCGCCCACTCGGTGATCGGAAATCGTGCGCGGGCCTGGTCATGCTCGACATGAACGAGCCCTTGGTGCACCGTCTGGAACACGAACTCAAGATCGGCGGTGGTGGCCGTCAGCACCTCCGCGATTGCGTGCGGGCCAACGGCATCGGCGGTAGTCGGCGAGGACAACACACCGTCGGGTGCATAGACCTGCACGGCTTCGCCGATGTCGCCCCGGGATATGGCCTCGGCATAGCCGGCGGCCAGGTGCTGGATCGCGATGACGTCAGCGACGTTGGCGGCGCTGGGCTCGGGAATCAGCATGGCGGCTCCTCGACGGCGCGCATCCGCACGAACGCGCTGGCGACAAGTCTGTTCTCGCGGCCTTGGTCGCGAAGCTCGACACGGCACCCGGCCGCCTGCGACCGGGCCGCCACAAACACCGGGGTGGCCACGAAGGGACCCGATCGACCTGGCGCGACGATCGTCAAGGCGAGGTGCTCGACCGCCAACGCCTCGGTGCCGAGCGCGGCTGCCGCGGCCTCCAGCGCCGCGGTCTCGGCGATGACGAGCATGGGGCCATGATGGAGCCGTTCGGTGCCGATCTCCGGGCGAAGACTGGGGATCTCAATGAGACCGTCGCGGCGGCGGCGACCGGTGTAGGCCTGCCACAACGGCACGTCGGCGACGCCCTCGGCTCCCTGGCCCGGCTCGGGATAGATGTGGCCCTCCGGCGTCGGGCAGATGACGGACCAATTCGCGGTGCCGAAGCCGATCGGGCGATCCTGGTCGTCGGCGTCATAGATCCGCGCCTCAGTGAAGATCTGCGACCGCGCTTCCTTGATCACCTGGCCGACCACCAAGACCTCACGTACATCGACGCCGGGGTCGAGGATTTCCACGTCGATCTGTGTTAGCGCCAGAATCCAGATCCGGTCGACGTTGATGCCCGCGGTGTCGAGCATGGCGATCGCCAACGGTGAAGCAAGCACCGCCCCCGCCGATGTGCGAAGGTCCGGCCGCAACCGAATCTGATTGTCCGCGTGGGTCCGGTCGATCCAGCGCGGCCTCGAGGCGAGATACCGGTAGGTGAGCAGCGCATCGACCGAAGCGTCCCACTCCCCGTAGGGGCTGGCGGCCTCACGCCGAGCACCGAGATTGGTCATGGAGGCCTCCTTGCGCGGTACCGAGCGACCCGGGCCGATAAGGCTAAATATATAGTGGCATTCTTCTCGGCCGCAGCGCCCACAGGTTGGCAAGATTTGCCGTCGCCGTGGGCCGCCCTCCGAACGCCGGGCACTCGATGTCCGGTCGGCGACACCTGCACCAGCTCGAACAGCCTGCGCAGCCAAAGCCGTACCGATGCGACGTTGGTGTCCGTGCATCGCGTGTCAAGGGGCGCCGCACGATGCACGGACTACTGGCGAATTGTTCGCTCTGGTTCGCGGGCACGTCAATAGGTCTGCAGCCCAGAAGGCAGCGGTGCGCGGAAGCTTGAACAAAACAGTTAAACAATCAGTTATTTTTCGCTAGCCTCGGCGATGTGAAGTTGCGACTGCGGCGTGTATTGGCACCGTGCACTCGAGGGACTTAGGGCAGGCGTCGTGACGGCGAGCTTGCACGGGCGCGCCGCCTTGATCACCGGCGGTGGCAGTGGAGTGGGGCGGGGGACTGCGCTGGCGCTGGCTGATCGCGGCGCGGCCGTAGCGATACTCGGCCGAACGATGGAGCAGTGCGAGCAGACCGTGCATGACATCGAAAACCGCGGTGGCACAGCAATCGCGTTGGGCTGCGATGTCACCAAGGCCGACGACATCGACCGTGCGGTAGCAGCTGTCAGCGGCTCCTGGGGGCGCATCGACATAGTTGTGCACTCGGCCCAAAGCTTCAACTACGGGCCGATACGCAAGCTCAGCGCTGAGGATCTCGATGAGTCGTGGCGCACCGGTCCGCTGGCAGCGTTTCTGCTGATGCGATCGGCCCTTCCCGCCCTGCGGTCATCGCGGGGGCTGATCGTCAACATCGCCTCCGGCGTCGGTGTCACGGCCCCGCCAGCCATGGCGGCGTACGCCATGGCCAAGGAAGCGTTGCGCACCCTGACCCGGGTGGCGGCCGTGGAGTGGGGACCCTACGGCATCCGGGCCGTGGCATTGTGTCCCTTCGCCGCCACGCCGGGGCTCGACAACTTCGACACCACATTCGGCCTGTCCAGCGAGCGCGATCTGGTCCCGCAGATCCCGCTGCGCCGCCTCGGCGATCCCGAGCACGACGTGGGCCGCGTCGTGGCGTTCCTGGCATCGGAGGACGCCAGCTACATCACGGGAACGACCCTCATGGTCGACGGCGGCTACAGCTACCTGCGATGAGAAATGGCGGTCGCCGATGAAGTGGGGAATTGTCTTTTCCAGCACAGGTTTTCCCGATCCGGACAGCGCGGTGGCGCTTGCTCAGACCGCTGAACAGGCCGGCTTCGAGTCGTTGTGGGCGCCCGAACATGTGGTCATGTCCAAGCGCGCCGATGCCACACCGTACCGCGGCTCGCCCGACGGCAGCATGGCACGGTTGGCCCGGCGAGGCGGCATCCCCGACCCGTTGATCTGGTTTGCCTACGTCGCCTCGGCCACCAGCAGGATCCGGTTCGGCACGGGGGTGCTGATTCTGCCGGAGCATCAGCCGGTCGTGCTCGCCAAGTCGGCCGCGACGCTAGACCACTTGTGTGGTGGGCGGCTCATGCTCGGCGTTGGCGTTGGCGAATTGCCTGAGGAGTATCACGCCGTCGGCATGAATTTCTCCGACCGCGGCCGACGGATGGACGAGTACATCGACGCCATGCGGGCGCTCTGGCGCGACGACAGCGCATCATTTCACGGCCGTTATGTCGATTTCGATCAAGTGGAGTGCCGGCCGTGGCCCGTGCGCCGATCCATCCCGCTGCTGATCGGTGGATCGTCTCCGGCCGCGATCCGGCGCGCGGCCACCCGCGGTGACGGCTACTTTCCGTTCGTGTTCCCCGGCCACGACCCCTTGGTGGAATTGCCGCGGCTGCTGGATCGCGTGCGTGGCGAAACCGTCGCGGCCGGACGGGATCCCGCCGCACTGGAATTCACCGCCGGAGGGGCGCGCACCGTTGATGAGGCGAAGGTGTACGCGGAATTCGGCGTGCACCGGCTGACTGTTGCGATTCGCGCCCGCACCGTCGCCGACATGCGCGATGAAGTCGCCCGACTCGGCGACGAGCTGGTGGCGAAGACCCTCGATTTGTGAAGAGAACCGAGATCTGTGATGGATTTTTCCCGGATGCGCCTAAGCCTGTCAGAACGGCTGCGGCTGCTGGAGACTCAAACGGAGTGCACGGTCAGCTGGCTGAACTCCGACGGGTGGCCGGTGGCGGCGATCCAGACTTTCGTGTGGCATCACGACGCACTGTGGGTCACGTCGTTTCGCAACCGTCCGCGCGTTGCCTTGCTGGCGCGCGAACCGCGAAGCGCGGTCACCGTGTCCAGTACGGGAACGGCGCTGCAGCCCCAGCAGATGGCCAGTGCCCGAACGGTGGCCACAGTGCACGATGAAGCATCCGTCGCTCAATGGTTCTACGCTGCCTTTTCGCGGCGCGTCGTGGCCGACGAACGCCGCCCGGGCAATGGCACGCACGTTAGCCGGACAAGATCGGGTGATCATCGAGTTGCGCCCGCAAACGTGGAATACGTTTTCTGGAGCGCGACTACGCGCGAGTTGACCCGCGCTTGGTCAGCCGGGGTCGGCGGGTCGTTGCTGGTGTCGCCGGCCGATGACGACGTGGCTGAACGCGCTGAGGTAATCGGCGGCGGCATTGACCGATGACGCGTCTACGTGCACGATCGCCCACGTCGCTCCGAGTTCGGCGAATTCGTCGAGGCGTTCCAACGCCTGCCGCACCGAGCCGTCCGTAGTGAAATCGATGGCGGCAACGTCGATTTGGATGTCGACGGTGGCAGGATCTCGGCCGACCGCGCGCAACTGGCGGCCCAGGTCCTCCACGGCCTGACGGAACTTGTGGGCGTCATCGATGACCGCAGTGCGGATCGAAGAAGCCATAGCAGGGGGTGCGATGACAGGACACCATCCCTGGCCGAACTGCACCACCCGGCGCAGGGCCGCCTTGCTGTTGCCGCCGATCCAAATCGGGGGATGCGGCTTTTGCACCGGTGGGCTCAGCCACAGTGGGGCAGTCGCAGCGAAGCCCTCCGCAGTGACGGGCTCCTCGGGCTGGCGCCAGATCGAGACCAGCGCGGCCAGCCCGTTGTCGAGCAGGGTAGCGCGACGATCGAAGTCCACGCCGAGGGCGGAGAATTCCGAGCGAAGATAGCCCGCGCCGATGCCGGCGGTGAGGCGACCCTCGCTCAGGATGTCAAGGCTCGTCAAGTTTTTGGCCGCTAGGTAGGGGTTACGGAACGGCAGCACATAGAGGTTGGTGAGCAGCCGGATACGTCTGGTGACTGCCGCGACGAAGCTTAGCCCGGCGGCCGGGTCGATCGTGTCGTGACCGCCGCCGCGACGCCACTTGATCGACGGGGCGGGATGGTCGCTGAACGCGATCGCGTCGAAACCGCATTCCTCGGCCTGCACCGCCAGGCGTGTGATGACGTCGGGGACCAGGAAACCGGGTGCGGCGTTGGGAATCTCGCTGGGGTATTCGAGGGTGAACTTCACCGACGGATGTCCATCCCCGCGTCGACCTTGAGCACGCTGCCGGTGAAGCTGCGGCCGTGCTCGGATATCAGGAACAAAATGGCGTGGCTCACATCTTTGGGTTCGATCATCGGCAGGTCGGGCAGCGCGGTCTGCATCGCATTGACGAGGTTCGGGGTTTGCTCGATGACCTTGAACAGGGCGGGGTTTTGGGTGACCATCGGCGTCGCGCAGTTGGTGGGGGCGACTGCGTTGACCCGGATGCGCTCCGGTGCCAGAAGATTGGCGTACGAGCGCACCAGGCCTGTGATGGCGAGCTTGGACATGTTGTAGGCATCCGACCCGCCACGGCCGTCGGTGAGGTCCAGTAGAGCCGCCATCGAGCTGGTGGCCACCAGGTTGCCGCCCTGCCCGCGTGCCTTCAAGTGGGGGATGGCGACCTGGAAGGTGTTCCACACGCCGATGAGCATGATGTCGATTCCAAGGCGCAGTGCTTGCGATGCGTCGCGCTCATCCGGATTGGTCAGAATGACACCCGCGTTGGCGATGACGGTGTCGATATGCCCGAACTGCTGAACACCGGCGTCAAATGCCGCCTGCAGCGCCGCCTTGTCGCGGACATCAGCCTTTTGAAACGCCATCTGCCGGCCTGTCTTTTCCACCAGGCGCGCCGTCTCCTCCAGATCGTCCATGCTGCCCAATTTGTAGGGCACGAGGTCGAGGTCTTCGCAGATGTCGACCCCGACGATGTTGGCGCCCTGCTCGGCGAACATGACCGCATGCGATCTGCCCTGTCCACGTGCGGCGCCGGTGATGAAGACAACGCGGCCATCTAACAAACCCATGGTGGCTTTTCCTTCCCGTTACGATTGGCAATCATAAAAATAGTTTGCTAATTGGCGGTTGGGAAGGCGTTGCCTGAGATAGCCGGGCTCGATTAGAGCCTGAGCATCAGCGAGGGCACGGACCAGATGGCGGCAGCCACTCGACTCGCCGCAAAATCCTTGACCGTAACGCCGGCGCGGCGGCGATCCCACGGATGGGATCTTGAATTTAGGGGCAGTGGTGCTCGGCACCGGCGATACAGTCCAGGGGACTTTGATTGCGGCCGCTTCAGGCGTTGCGCCGACGAGGTCGTCGCAGACAGCTACACGTCGACGCCGGCATCAGCGAATGCTGTTGGAGACAGGTCAGCCCGCGCGGCGCGACCGCGATGCCAGGGTTATAACCCACCTCGGGAGACCAACTGGGCGGCGATCACATTGCGCTGAATCTCGTTGGTGCCCTCGCCGACGATCATCAAGGGAGCGTCGCGGAAGTAGCGTTCGATATCGTACTCGGTGGAATAGCCATAGCCGCCGTGGATTCGGATGGCATTGATCGCTATCTCCATCGCCACCTCTGATGCGAACAGCTTCGCCATGCCAGCTTCCATATCGCAGCGTTGCCCGCTGTCGAACTTCTCGGCGGCATACTTGGTGAGTTGCCGGGCAGCGGCCAGTTTGGTGGCCATGTCGGCCAGGTAGTTGCCCACCGACTGATGTTTCCAAATGGGCCGGCCAAAGCTCTCTCGCTGCTGGGCGTAAGCGAGGGCGTCCTCGAGCGCAGCGGTCGCGACGCCCAGGGCCCGCGCTGCCACCTGAATGCGCCCAGTCTCCAGGCCTTTCATCATCTGGAAGAAGCCACGGCCTGCTGTTCCACCGAGGATCGCCGTGGCAGGCACCCGACAGTCGTCGAAGCGCAATTCGCAGGACTCCACGCCCTTATAGCCGAGCTTCGGTAAATCCCGCGACACTGTCAGCCCTGGTCCATGTTCGACGAGGACCACCGACATTCCTTTGTGTCGTGGCATGGCGTGTGGATCGGTCTTGCACAGCAGCGCGATGAGCCCCGAACGGCGGGCATTGCTGATCCAGGTCTTTGCGCCGTTGATGACCAGATCGTTTCCCTCGACGCGTGCGACGGTGGTCATCGCTTGCAGGTCGGAGCCGCCACCGGGTTCGGTCAACGCCATGGTGGCACGCACCTCACCAGTTGCCATGGGAGGCAGGTATTTTCGCTTCTGCTCTTCGGTACCGAAGAGCAGAAGCAGCTTGGCCACGACGGTGTGACCGCCCATGGCACCGGCCAGGCTCATCCATCCGCGGGCCAACTCCTGCGCTACCCACACGTAGCAGGGCATCGACACGGGGCAGCCGCCGTACTCCTCCGGTATGGCCAAGCCGTAGATGCCGATACGCTTCATCTGCTCGATCCAAGCCTCGGGATAGGCGTCGGCGTGCTCGACGTCGCGCACCGTCGGTTTGACGTCGCGGTCGACGAACGCGCGGACCGTCTCAATGAGCAGGTTCTCTTCGTCGGTCAATTCGGCCTCATCGGTTGTCTAGGAGGTTGCGGGCGACGATTTCGCGCTGGACCTCGGTGGCGCCTTCGCCGAGCCTTTTGACGCGTAGGTCGCGAAACCAGCGTTCCAGTGGTAGTTCATTCGAGAGCCCCAGCGCGCCGTGTATTTGGATGCAGCGGTCCACCACCCGGTAGGCGGCCTCGGTGGCGTTGAGTTTGGCGATAGATGCATCGACTCGGACGTCGCGGCCGAGGTCGGCGTTCCATGCGGCTTGGTACACGAGTAGTCGCGCGGCCCGCAGTTCTACTTCGCTGTCGACGAGCATCCATCGGATGCCTTGCTTGTCGGCCAGCTTTCCACCGAAGACGTCCCTGTCCGTGACCCATTGGCGGGCGAGGTCGAGGGACGTCTGGGCGATGCCGATGGGGCCCGCAGCGTATGTGATGCGGCCCCTCACCAAAAAGTCGTTGGCCAGTGCAAGGCCTTGACCCTCGGCGCCGATGAGTCTGTCGGCCGGAATCCGGACGTTGTCGAAGTGCAGCTCGTAGGGGCAAAAAGATGCCATCACGTCGATGCGGTTGAAACTCATTCCGGGCGTGTCTTTTTCGACGATGAAGCAGGATATGCCGTTGCGGCCGGGTCCGGTGCGGGCATACACCACACCCCAGTCCGCTTCGCGCGCATGTGAAATCCACATCTTCGAGCCGTTGAGGATATAGGTGTCGCCATCGCGGCCTGCTTTGAGCTGGATCGCCCGCGCCGGATCGGACCCTCCCGATGCCTCGGTGATCGCGGTGTAGGCCTTAGTCATAGTGCCGTCGATGATCGGCTTGGCGTAGGTGGCGAACTGCTGGGGGGAGGCCTTGAACATCACGTTGGGCGGGTTTCCGCCGAATGCGCCGAGCGCAGGAAAAAAGGCCCCCATTCGGCACTTGGCTGCTTCTTCGGCCACCACAACCTGACCGAGAACGCTTAACCCGGTTCCGCCGAACTCCTCGGGGGTCTGCAAGGCCCACAACCCCAGCTCCCGGGCCTTGGCCTGCAACTCGACGAGCTGGTCGCGCGGCAAGCCGATGCTGTCATGCGGCAACGTGTCCTCGATCGGACGCACGTAGGCCGCCATGAACCGCCGCACCGTCTCGCGGAGCAAAACAAGCTCTTCCGGCAGCTCCCAGGCGCCGGTGCTTTGGGCGCTCACATGGATCGGGCGGCCGCTGCCCGCAGCTCACGCGCGTGCTGCAACTGCGGCTGGTGGTTAGCTTCGTATTGCTTGATCCATTCCGGCGGCAGTTTGGCCCACGCCTCGTCGATTTTCAGCCGCCGCGCGGTGCTGAACACTTCGGCGGCGACGACGTCGCCGACGAAGATGGTGTTTTCGTCGTTGTCCAGCAACCCGGTAATGGAGCACTCCACATAGCTGTGGGCGTCCAGCAGGATCGGTGCTCCGGTGACGCCCGGCTTGGTGCGCAGTTTGGAGATCTTGTCGCCGTCGCGCCCTGAGCTTCCGCCCAGAATCATCAGGATTTGCAGCGACGTGTCGATCTCGCCTTCGCCGGCGGAAAGCATATGCATGGCGAATACACCGGAGTTGACCAACATGTCGTGGGTCCGGTTGTACTTGGTCAGACTCACCGTGGCGCGCGGCAACTCCGGCACGATGCTCGCCGAGCCGGCCGACAAGGACATCAGCCCGTTCGCGAAGCCGTCGTCGATGGTGGTGACGGCGACCGGAAACGGCCGCAAGCCCGCCAGTACGGCATTCGCCGCGTCAAGGTCGATGCCCATCCGGATATCCTTCGCCGTGGGTTTGCGCAACAATCACAAGTATCGTACACATATGTCAGAAGTAAATGAACATGCCATCCCTAATGGGTGAGCCAAGCGTGGAAAGCTCGCATGACCCCAGGTGATCGGCGCGATAGACCAACGTGACAGGGCCGTCAGAAATCGTCAGCGTCTCGCAGCGCCCGGCGCCGTTGGCTATCCCTGCGTGCTCGCCTCGCCTGCGACGAGTGCTTGTGTTTATCCGCTCGCAATCGAAACACCGGGTTGCCGCCGGATCAGGTTCGGTAACTGGGCAGGCGGGCCCTGCGACGCTTATCGCCCGTGTGCCAACGCCGCGAATCGCGGCCTGCCGTTGTGTTGGACGATACAGATGCAGTATCCGTTACCTTCGCCAGCGGAACGACTTTGCACTTCTGGTTGCCGCGTCACGTGCTGGCGGGCTTCAGTTTCGCTTCCGAAGCCGCTGGTGTGCTGGTGATGTCCGCTGCCATCACCTCGCCTGCCTGTCGGCCCTCGTTAGCTGTCGCGATCGCGCGGATTATCGCCCGAACGAGGGCCAGACTCATAGCGATAGTAGCCGTGGCCGCCGCCCATATCACAATGCCGGGCACCTCGGTGTGCAGCGCCACGAAGATCGGCCACGCGGTACCGAGATAGAGCGCGCCAAATATGCAGGGCAGCAGTGGAATAGCGAGCAGCACACCAGCACCTCGCAGTCGGTTCCAATACAAGTAAAAGACCGCACCGGCCACGATCGGAAACGCGGCGTTTACGAACATGAACCACAATGGCACGCTGAAGACCGAAAACGGCTGCGGACCGTAATAAGTGTAAAAGCGCACATGTATGCCGAGCACCTCCAGCACAAAATCCAATGTCCAGGCAAATGCGTACAGCGCCCACAACTTGCTCGCTTTGACGCCGCGCCGCATCATGACGGCTCCGATGTAAGCTTCTGCGCCGAACAAGAACCCGTACCCAACCAAAGCGGCCAGCGGTATCGACACACCGAAGGCAATGAAAACGACAGCGAAATTGTCGCGCGCGTACCAGCACAACCCCAGGAAGTCCAGGAGCGGCTCCAGCAGGCATGCCGCGACGCCGGCCAGTGTCGCGCATGCAAGCAACATGTCGCGACGAGCGGCGCGGTGAACCGCAAAGCCGGCAGCAATCAAGAAGCCGACTGCACAAAGGGCTGTAAAGGCGACGCTCGATGAATGCGCAACCGAGAGAGTCACCGGAGGCTCGTGTACCACGTCAATTCCTTTCAGAAGTAGCCACATTGGGCTTCGAACTCCGCGCGACGCGCGGCGCGATGAGCTCGCCGGCAGGGTAGGGCGCTTCTGGCGAGCATCGACGCCGAAAGCGCTACACCCAAGGCGGGCAGCGCATGTCGGAAGCCGCGGCGATGGTCTGCGCCGAACAACACAACGAGCTCTGGGTGGAAACGCTTGACGGCCGTCGCGGCCATTGCGGTGCGACACTTCCGCCCGAAGCGTTGCTCGGTGCCACGTTCCTTGCTCGGGCTATGGCTTGCGCACAGCACCCGTCGATCACACATCACGACGAAGCGCCTTTCATCACTGTCAGTGCCGAAACTTCCTGTGGTGGGGTTTCAGTCCCGCGCCGATATCGCCCCTTCGGGGCAGTTGGCGGCACCGATTCGTGCCGCTTCCGCCTTGTCTGGAGGGACCGTGCCGTCGTTAATCACGATGCCGTAGCCCTCGTCGTCGTCGGCATAAACGCTCGGGGCGAGCGCGTAGCACATGCCGTGGCCCATGCACTTGCCCGAATCTATTGAGACTTTCATGGTGATTAGTTCCCAATCGTCAGGTATAGCGACTCCAGACCGACGGTGCCGCGTGGCCAATGCACTCGGGGAGTAGTGCCTGCGGTGATGCGGTAGTCCGGTATGCGCTTGTGCCACTCCTCGTAGAGCACCTGCATCTCCAGCCGTGCCAGATGTGAGCCGAGACAGCGGTGTACGCCCATGCCGAAGCTGATGTGGCGGTTATCTGCCCGGTGGAAATCGATGTCGTACGGACGGGGAAAGGTTTTCTCGTCGCGATTGGCCACTGCAAGATAAGCGGTGACGCGACTGCCTTCGGGCAAGGTATAGCCCAACAGGTCAGTCTCTTGCGTGGTGACCCGCGGCAGGAACGGAGCGGGTGGATCCAGCCGCAGCAATTCCTCTGTGGCGGCAGGAATGAGCGAGAGGTCCTCGACGATCTCACGGCGCCGGTCGGGGTTTTGCGCCAGACGCTGCATGCCGAAGCCGAGAGCATCCGTCACAGTGTCCAGCCCGGCAAGGACGAAAAGAAAGCACAATCCGATGACCTCTTCGTCAGACAGCGCATCCGGGGGCTGCACATTTAAGACCTGGCTGAGCACGTCATCCCCCGGCACGCCGCGGCGCTTCTGCACAAGCTCAGATAGGTACATGTACAGTTCGGCGGCCTTGAGCATGCCCTGCTGGGCTGCTTCGTCCACTGACGTCTGCCCGGCAGCGGCGCTGAGATTGAGCACCGCGTTCTTCCACTCAATGAACTGGTCCCGCATGTCGAGGGGCAATCCGAACAGGGTCAAAAACACCTGGGTGGGAAATACCGACGAGACCTCGGAGACGAATTCACACTCGCCCCGCTCGGCGATCGGGGTGATGAGGTCGATGACCTGTGCATGCAGGTCGGGTTCCAGCGGCTTGATCGCGCGGGGGCTGAAGAACGGCTGCAGGATGCGCCGGTAGCGGGCGTGCTCGGGCGGGTCGAACGCGATTGGAACTAGCGGTACCGGACTTCCCAGCACGTCAAAGGCCTTCTTTGACGAGAACACCGAGGGGTTTTTCAGGACCAGTTCGACAAAGTCACGACTCGTTGCGGCATAGCCGTCCTCCACTTCCAGCAACGGATTCTCGTCGAGGATATGCCAGGCCTGGTCGCGCGCCTCCGGCATCGGAAGATCGTCGGTGTGTACTCGCGGTAATGACTCAGTGGTCACTCTGGTCCTCGCTTCTGGCGGTGATTGGCGGCAGCCAACGTGACGCACGCCACATCGTGGCATTCTAGCCATCTCTGTCAGAAGTAGACAAGGAGCGGAGGCGATGGCGTGTGCATAGAGCGCGTCGATGTATGCACGCCACTGTTGGTTTAGCCGACCACAGACGCATCTTTTGGTATGAACAGGACGTCAGAAGCTGGCTTCGTCTAATGCAAGAGGGCAAGGCGCTGATGTAGCGAGTCACCGCTGCGACGAAGAGCTGCAACCGTGACAAGGCGCCGAGTGCCCCTACGTACGCGGATGGAACATCTAAAACCTATTCTACCCGATAGTCGACCAATGGTTGACTAACTCGGGCGAGCTGCCTAATGTGAACTCCCGGTGCCGTGAGCGTAGGAGTCGCCATGCATGTCACGATCGAGAAGGCTTCCGCGTGGCTGGGACTGGCCATGGTTGGTGCGTTTCTGGTCATGTTCTGG
The DNA here is from genome assembly GCF_964249325.1 of uncultured Mycobacterium sp. Taxonomy (NCBI): domain Bacteria; kingdom Bacillati; phylum Actinomycetota; class Actinomycetes; order Mycobacteriales; family Mycobacteriaceae; genus Mycobacterium; species uncultured Mycobacterium sp. The sequence goes on from NZ_CAXUCH010000012.1 coordinate 18,685, forward strand.
ATCATCGCCGGGATAATTCCGCCGCTGCGGCCCAGCGACAGCGCCCAGCAGATCGCGGCGATCTACGCCCACAAACAATGGCGCATCCGAATCGGTTTGGCGTTGATGATCTTTTTCGCGTTCCTGTTCGCGCCGTTCTTCGCGCTGCTGTCCCGCCAGGTCCGACGCATCGAGGGCTACTGGGGGGTGATGTCGCTGACCCAGGTGATGCTTTCGGTGACGTTCCCGTTCGGTTTCTCGCTGTGCGCGATTTTTGCGGTCGCCGCCGCTTACCGGCCCGAGCGCAACCCCGATGTGACGCAGGCGCTCAACGACATCTTCTGGTTCATCTTCGTCGGACTCGTCGGCCCGTTGATCACGCAGGTGATCATCCTGGCCTTCTGCGTATTCATCGACAAGCGCGAACGGCCGAGCTTTCCGCGCTGGTTCGGCTATTTCAACATCTGGTATGCGGTCCTGGGTGTTCCCGGTTGCGCGATCTATCTGTTCAAGACCGGGCCGTTGGCGTGGAATGGGATTTTCGCCTTCTGGATTCCGCTGACTGTCTTCTGTATCTGGATGATCGTCGTGACGGTGATGCTGACGAAAGCTGTTGACGTCGAAGCGGCTGAGCGCGAGGAGCGCGCGGCGCGCCGGGAGTGGGAACCGGCGGCGTGAACCAGATGGTTCTCCGATCGGTCGTGCGCGGCGATCGGTCGATGGCGGCGAACACGACTCGCCGGGTGCCGGGAGAACCCGGTGTGTGGATTTTCTTGTTCGGTGACATGGTGGTGTTCGGCGTCTTCTTCGCCACCTTCATGTACCAGCGTGGGCAGGCACCGCAGCTGTTTGACCAGTCGCGCCACACCCTTAGCCTGGGCATTGGAGTCGCCAATACGCTGATCCTGCTGACCAGTTCGCTGTTTGTGGCGACTGCTATCCGGGCGATCCGCTGCGCGCAGCGTGGCGCTGCGCAGTTACTCCTTGCCCTAGCGCTGATGTGTGCCCTGGCGTTCATCGGACTGAAGTGCGTGGAGTACACCGCCAAAGTCGCCCAGGGTCACATCCCGACGCAGAACAACTTCTACCTTTACTTTTTTATCCTCACCGGCCTGCACCTCTTTCACGTGCTGATCGGTGTGGTGGTGCTCATCTTGTTGTTGACCCAAGCCCGGCGCAGTGAACTTAGCGCGACCAGAATGGCTGTCGTCGAAGGCGGAGGATGCTTTTGGCATCTGGTGGATCTGCTGTGGGTTGTGTTGTTCGCCCTGCTGTATCTGGTGAGTTGAGCGATGAACTTGGCACTGCTGCTGCGAGCCCGCTCCACGATTGTCTGGCTGGCCCTCGTCGTTGTCACGTTGGTGTCGTGGACGCTGGGAGCTGAACACGGGGTCGGCTCGGGCGTGGCCGTGGTGGTGCTTGCGCTGGCGGCGATCAAGGTGCGTTTCGTCGGGCTGGATTTCATGGAGTTGCGCAGCGCGCCGTCCATCCTGCGCGCCGTCTTCGAGGCATACTGTCTCGCCTTGTGGGGGGTTCTCGCCGGCATGTATCTGTGGCTGTGAGGTTTCGCGATGGCAGGTCAGGGCCAGCGCGTTCGGCGTGGCAGTGCTCCGGGATTGCTCGAGGCGGCCGCCCGGGAGGTGTTCGCCGAACGCGGTTACGCCGCCACCACCCGCGAAATCGCTTCGCGTGCAGGGGTTTCGCACGATCTGATTTTCCGGTACTTCGACAGCAAGGAAAAGCTGTTCTTTGAAGCCGTTGTGACGCCCCTGCTCGATGCGGTCGCGGGGTTGCACCGAGACTGGCTTGACGACCCCGCTTTGACCGCGATGGATCACGATCAGGTGATTCGGCGGTTCACCACCACGTTCTACCGGTTCATCGCATCGAATCAGTCGATTGCCCGGGCGATGGTGCACGTGTTCGCCGACGAGTCATCAGGTGATGAGCTCGACCGTGTGCGTGACCAAATCAGCGCAACTTTGCAGCCAATGGTGGCGCCGATGGAACGGTACCTGGCCGCGCAGGGTTTGCGGCACTCGTCGCCAGGGCTGCAGCTGCGGCTGCTGATGTTGTTCATCGGTGTCTCGGCGACGTTTCTGCGTAACACCTATCGCTGCGATGACGAGGTACCTGGCGCCGGCGAGATCATCGAGGAGTTGTCACTGCTCATCTCGACCGGGTTGTAAAGCCCAGTTCGCACGCGACGGCGGTAGCGCCGGCCGTTCGCGAGTTTCCCTTCCCGTTATGTAATCGGCGTATCTTCTGGTTGTGGTGACCACCCACGCTAGATGCAGTGACCGATCGCCTCTTGTTCGTTTCGATTCGACTTATTGCAGTGCAACAAGACGATCAGGCGCTTGACGACCCGTTGCTTCACTGCACCACCGCCCGAAGCGCGGCGAACTCCTGCCGGATCCAATCGTCTAGTCCTTGATTGGGGCCGGCCAACCACTGGTTGAGGGCTCGCTCGACGAGCAGCAACCCGACCGCCGCCAGCAGTCGGCACTCGCTGTCAGCAGTGGGCAGTCCGCGCCGCTGCGCGATCACCCTGGCGATGGTCTCCGCGTTGGCTTCGTGGTTCCTCCGCTCGCGACCAACCAAGGTCAGCGATGACTGGACCGCTTCGTGGTACTGCGCGATTCTGCTTCGGATGCGCTTGAGCCCCGGTGCCACCAAGGCAAACGAGTTCGCCATCGCTTCGTAGTCCGAAAGTTCCTCGGGCTGGGCTAGGTACACCCCGCTTACGGCATTGATGAAGTCGTACTCGCCAAAGAACAGCACCGACTCCTTGGTCGGAAAGTATCGGAAAAAGGTCCGCGGGGAGACGCCGGCGTTCTCGGCAATCTGGTCGGTGGTGGTGGCGTCGTAGCCGTTGGTGCTGAAGAGATTCATCGCCGCCTCGATGAGCCGCTTACGGACTTTGTCGGCGTGTTCGTTTCGCGGTGAGCGGTCGCCACGCGCCATGGCCTACACCTCCTCGGCTAACTCGGGGTTGGCCCGACCCTACAGCGATCGCGCGGGTCGCGTGGATCGTTGACAGCCGCTTGGTCAACCCACGATGCTTGTCTACAAGTATGGCAGGTTGCTGTCAGTGAGCAGAAATTATCCATGGCAGAGCTCGACCTTGATGCCCGTGTGCATATCAACGATCTGCCCTTTGCCACCGACCGAAATCGGCCATGGCGAGAACTGCGTGCAGCGGGGAAGCGGTGATCCCGGCGATGAGGTCGTGTTGACCGGCGCGGCGGCGGTTGAATTCGCTTGCAAGAAGCCCGAGATCTTCTCGTCTGCAAAGGCTTTCGACCGGCTGGGCAGCCCCGTGCCACTTGTGCCAATCGCGATCGATCCACCCGACCACACCCGGTTTCGCCGCCTGCTGCATCCATTGTTCAGTCCGAAGAAGATGGCCGAGTATGAACCCGAATTGCCCAGGCAGGCAGGCGAGCTCATCGATGCGATAGTTGAGCGGGGAGAGTGCAACATCTTCACCGATCTCGCCACACCATTTCCGTCTCAGGTGTTTTGACCCTGTTCGGGTTACGACTATCCGACCGAGACAGGCTGGTGGCGTGGAAGGATGCGATATCGGAGTTCACCCACCCGGGCAGCACCTGCATGCTGGTTGGCAGGTAAACAGCGAATCAGATCGTCGCCGCGCGCATTGGCATCGTCATTTGTCAGCGTCAAATAATAATGACAGTATACTGTCATTATTGCTTCGTTGCAGCGGCTCGTTTGAAAGGCGTGGATTTCCAATGGCACCGCAGATCGTCGTTGTGCTAACCAATGCCATCGACGGCCAAGACGATCGATCTGAGCTCGATCATTGCGACAAGGTGGACTCCGTGCGGCGACCGGGTGAGGCCATAGTGGGTGAACTGCCGGCGGTCCTGCATTATCAGCACGCGTGCCAGCGACCAACCCTAAGGGCACAACCGTGGACGGCGGCGTCGCCCATGCAGGCTGCCGGACACGCCCGCTCCGACGGCGGCGGTGCGGCTGGGCGCATCGACCGGCAAGCGGTCGCCGCCGCGGCGCCGTCCAGCTGTTGGAGTTCGGCTTTCGCGCGCAGTTGGCAAACCGTGGTGAGAGCAGCAATGGGTATGGGGGGTGGCCAATGCCGTTGGCGATAACCGAAGACCACCGCGCGCTGGCTGAGGTCGCCAAGGCGTTGGTTGCGGGTCGCGCCGGCCTCGCCGGAGCCCGGCGCATGCTGCTGGCCCCTGCTGTCCAGGGCCGATGGTGGGACGACGACGAGCTGTGGAAGGAGATGGTCTCCACCGGATGGTTGGGCCTGCACATCGACCGGCAATTCGGTGGCGAGGGATACGGACTGGCGGAGCTGGCCATTGTGCTGGAACAACTCGGCCGGGCCGCGATCGGTGGGCCGTTTCTTCCGACGGTTGCGGTCTCCGCGGTGATCTCCGCACTGGGAACCGATTCGCAGCGCCAGCGCTGGCTGCCGGGCCTCGCCTCGGGCGACGTCGTCGCCGGTATCGGCGTGACCAGCGCTGCCAGGGTCTCGGACTCGCGGGTCGACGCTCACGGGATCGCGGCACTGTCCGAACCCGGCGCCGACCTCTTCGCGGTGCAGGCGGGAGACGACCTTGTGCTCGTCGAGGCAGGCGATGCGCTGACAACCCAAACCATTGAGTCCGTGGATCAGCTGATGAGACCGATCACAGTGCTGAAGCTGGACTCGGCGCCGGTGGCCGACGTCTTTTCGGGTGGCGCGTCCTTCGCCGCAGCCACCGTTGGGCTGCTGGCCGCCGCCGAGGCAGTAGGCGGTCTTGGAGCCTGCACCGAGATGGCGACTGCGTATGCGGCGACACGAGAACAGTTCGGCCGTCCAATCGGCGCGTTTCAGGCCATCAAGCACCATTGCGCCAACATGTTGGTCGACACCGAACTAGCGTCCGCGGTCACCTGGGATGCTGCCCGCGCCAATGGATCCGAGGCCCTGCTGGCCGCGACGATGGCCGCGGCGCAGGTGCTGCCGGCCTACCAGCGGGTGGCCTTGCAGAACATTCAGGTGCACGGCGCCATCGGTTACACCTGGGAGCACGATGCCCACCTGTATTTGAGGCGCGCTACCGTGTTGCTGGCCTTCGCTGGCGCTCAGGAGGCGCTGCATGAAAAGGTGATCCGACTGCGCAGGCAAGGACTGACCCGCAGCAAAACCGTGGATCTGCCGGCTGGCAACGAACACTACCGGCAGGCGGCCGAGAAGTTCCGCGCCGCGGTCGCCGGCACCAGTCCCGCTGCGCGGCAAAAGCTTTGGGCGCGCAGCGGATATCTACAGCCGCATTGGCCGCCGCCGTACGGCCGGGGCGCCAGCCCGGTCGAGCAGCTCATCATCGAGCAGGTATTAGACGGGCTGGAAAAGCCAAACCTCGGACTGGGGGAGTGGGTGGTGCCCACGTTGCTCCAGCACGGCACCGATGAGCAGATCGAACGACTGGTGTGGCCCAGCCTCGAAGGCGAGCTGCGCTGGTGTCAGCTGTTTAGCGAACCCGGCGCCGGCTCCGACGCGGCGGCGGTCGCCAGCAAGGCAAAACGCGTGGACGGCGGCTGGTCGGTCACCGGCCAAAAGGTGTGGACCAGCGACGCGATGGCTTGCCAGCGCGGCCTGGCCACCGTACGCACCGATCCGAGCGCGCCCAAACACCAGGGCATTACCACCATGGTCATCGACCTCACCCATCCCGGCGTACGCATCCGGCCGCTGACCGAGATCACCGGCGAAACGTTGTTCAACGAAGTGTTTTTCGATGACGTTTTCGTGCCCGACGAGAACGTCATCGGTGTGGTGAACGGGGGGTGGAAAGTCGCGATTGCCACGCTGGGCAACGAGCGCGTGTCGATCGGTGGGGGATCGGTGACGATGGTCGCCGATGAGTTGCTCGAGTTGCTCGCACGCCACCGGCCTGATGATGTCGGCTTCGCACGCGAGGCCGGTGCGCTCCTCGTGGAGGCCTATGCGCTGGCTGCGCTGAACGTTCGGCAAGCGGCGCGAGCGGTGTTCGATGCCGGCCCCGGGGTCGAGGGCAACATCGCCAAACTGTTCGGCGCCGAACATGCCCAACGGGTGACAGAGCTGGCCGTGCGCATCGCCGGACCTCAGCTGTTGATCGGCGGCGACCCAGAAGTGTTACACGACTACCTTTTCAGCCGGTGCCTGACCATCGCGGGGGGAACGTCGGAGGTGCTCCGCAACCTCATTGCCGAGCGCATTCTCGGACTTCCGCGCGAACCGACGCCCACGAAGTAGAACGGAGAGTTACTGAAATGGTGTGTGCTGTTGTAGGCATTGGCCGCACCCCGTATTCGCGGCGATCTGGTCGCACAACCCGCGCGATGGCGGTCGATGCGTGCCGCGACGCGCTGGCCGACGCCGGAATGACGCCGGCCGACGTCGACGGCATCTGCACCTACATGGCAAATGACTCCGAGCAGCCGATCTACGTCGGATGGGCGCTGGGTATCGACGAATTACGTTGGGCCAACGCGATGTACGGTGGCGGGAACCTGGTTGCCGACCAGATCGCCACAGCAGCTGCGGTAATCGAAGCCGGCATGTGCCGGGCGGTCTTGGTGTATCGGTCGCTTAACGGCCGATCGGGCTACCGGTTCGGCCACATCGAGGGCCCGATGCAGGTCCACCACGATGGCCAGTTCGACACCGCCTCGGGATTCATGGTTCCACCGCAGTGGTTCGCCATGTGGGCTCGCCGCCACCAGCATGAGTATGGTTCCACCTGTGAGGATCTCGGCCAGATCGCCATCACCCAGCGCGCCCACGCCGGCCCCAATGAGCATGCCTTACGCCGCGAACCGTTGACGATGGACGACTATTTGGCAGCTCGATGGATCAACGAACCGTTCCGGGTGCTTGACTGCACTTCAGAGGTTGACGGCGCGGTCGCGATCCTGATCGCTGGGGAGGACGTCGCCCGTGACGGCCGGCAGCCGCCGGTGTGGCTGGTCGGGTCGTCGAACTCGCAGAGCGGCGCAGGGTGGACGCAGTGGGACGATCCGACCGAAATGTATTCGCGAACGGCGGGTCCGAGGATATGGGAGCGGACTGGGCTAAGGCCAGCGGATATGGATGTCGCCTGCATGTATGACTGTTTCACCTACACCGTGATGGCGACCATGGAGGGCTTCGGCTTTTGCGAGAAGGGTGAAGTCGGCAAATTCTTCTCGACTGGCCGCGCCACCTATGGCGGTGATGTAGTGGTCAACCCGCACGGCGGATTGTTGTCGGAAGGCTATATCCACGGATTGAACCACCACTACGAAGCGGCGCTGCAACTGCGTCACGCCGCCGGGGTCCGCCAAGTCGACGATGCGCAGCTGGCGCTGGTCACCGCAGGCGGCGGCCCGTTCGGCGGCGCCAACATCTATAGCCGGGAGAAGCCGTGACCGATCCTGCAAGGCTGCCGCCGGTTCCGGTACCCGACGCCGACTCCGCTCCCTATTGGGAGGGACTCAAGCAAGGCAAGTTGATGCTTTGCCGGTGCGACGACACCGGCAAATGGATCCACCCCCCGCTGGAGAGGAGCCGATTCACCGGCGGTCGTGTGCATTTTGAACCGGTAAGCGGCAAGGGCACGGTCTACAGTTTCATCGTGGTTCGCCAGGCGCTGGTGCCCGGACGGGTTGCCCCCTATGTCGTGGGCCTCATCGAACTGGATGAGCAGCCCGGGCTGCGGATCAATGCCGTCATAGATTGTGATCCCGCGGAGGTTCGGATCGGGCAGCGAGTTGCGCTGCGGATCGTCGAGCTGGGCAACAGCGGTTACCGTATGCCGGAATTCGTGCTCGACGGTTGATGCCAGCCCGTTATCCCGGCACCGCCATAGACCCCGGCGCTGGCAGCCGTCTTCCGATCCATTGTCGCGCGCTGTTCGTCGTTAGTATTCGCCAACGCGGACTTTTAGGGAATCCGCCATTCAGCCGATTTTAGCCGTAGTTGCCGCAGGTAGATGACACGACTTTGAGACGAACTGCAGATCACATCGCGTCAAACTGTATGCCTTTCCCGGAGCACGCGGCCTAACAGCATCGACCTTGAGAACCGGCATGTTTGCTGTATGTTCTTGTCGAAAGTGTCCGGATTTTCCGGCTCTGAGAGACACTGGCTGTCCGCAATTTCGGTGAGAATCACGTTGGTCGAGATGGCCGCCGGTGGCGGATGGCGGACCAGATCGACCGCTTCATGGGGCCGGTCAGCCAATCTGGTACCACCGCTTGCCGACCGCACGAAACACGTTGGGGGAGAAGCGGTTATGGCCGCCGGTGACCTCGAGATACGGATCGGTGGGGCATTTCACTTCCTCGGCTCAGGCCGACCGTGCGGTGACCCAGATCGTCGTCGACGGGGCATTCTCGCCAAGGCCGCGGAATTGATGGCCTGGGACGGCCCGCAATCGCATTGAACCGGATAGCGTCATCTCCGCGCCGATAGCTCGGGAAGAGTCCGCGAACACGCTTGCTGTACGGACAACATCGCGTGCTTTCACACCAAACGCTTCCACACCCAAAGTCGTTGCGCACTAGTCTTACCCAGCGCTAGGTGCTGTCTCCTCGCTTTCTGGCTGACCGTCCATGAAGGCCGTGTTGCCTCGATCCTCCTGCTCCCCAGTTATTTTCGCGGTCTGCCAAGAGATTGCCCTTGCGGTGACGGTGCTTACTTCTGTCGCACGGGTACGGGCGCGGGACACGACGTCATCCACTATGATGGCTTTGGTCGCAGCGCTCAGGCTCCTTGCACCTGAGGACAGCGCTTGGTGGATCTCGTCGTTGGCTTGGCGGTCGATCTCGTCGAGCTCATGGCGCATCGTAATGAGCAGCCGGGCAACCTCTTCCGCGGCATCGGCCATGGTTAGGTATTCGTGGGCATGGCGCGTCACCGTTTCGGCGTTGTGGCGGCACTCCTGCACGAACCCGCTGACCATCCACCCCGGCTGGTCCTTAGCGGCCACACTCTCGCCGACACGCTGGATCACGTCGGCACTAGACAGTAACTCGTGGGCTTTTTCGCGAAACGCTGACGCAGATTCGGCCCAGGACTGTGGGTCGGTGGCCGGCCACAAACCGCCAAGAATAACCGCTGAATACGGCCGCGTCGGCATCTCGGCCGGCGCACCCCCGTCTACCACGACACGCCCTTTATTTGGTTCATTCGTCAACGCTAACCCGTGCGCCAACGCCCTTGATCCGCTTTTTTAGGGTTGGCCGGAGGGTTACCACACCAGTGGTATCTCAGATATGGCCCCTCGCTGTGACTTTCGCCACAAGGAGCGCTGTCGTAGTGGTGGGTATCATGTCGCGCATCGATGACGGCTTCACGCTTCCGCATAGTGGACGCAATGGCTGCGCCGCGAAACATGCTGCAGCGTAGGGGCGTAGGGCTTGCGCCCAGCCGGTCCACGGTGGCGCGTCAAGGTGCCTGAGCATCGTGGTTGGGACCGCTGTGGTGCGGTGCGTTCTGCTTCAATCGAAATTCATTGATTACCACGCTTTTCGTAGCCAGCCAGGGCGATCGCGCGAAGTATGGTGTGCGGCACATGTCAGAAGGCAATGCAAAGCGTGCGGGTGCAGCGATAAGGCTGTGTCCGCCAAAATGTCGGCGGTGATAGTCACTGATCATCTTAGAGCGCCAGCTTGTTGAAGGCCACGCTGGCATCCGGCCCGGCTCGTCGAGAGGGCGCGCCCGCCGCTTCATTGCGGCATTACGCCCTGCAATGGGGCCGCCGAGGTCGTTCAGGGGCGGCAAACGCCGCCGGTGGATGAGCAAGGCCGTTCGGCGTCCCAACGGTGTGCCGGCTGGTTACGCCTCGCGGTACAGTCGAGGAGCCCCGGATCGCCGCGCCTGGCTGCCAACAGCATGCCCCGGTGAACACGGGCGCCGACCCACATGTTGTCGGCGCGGCGAGCGGTATGGGGTCGGTGCGACTGCATGGAGCACCGTTGCGCTCGCGAGTGATCACGGGCGCTGATCGCGCAGGCGGCGATCGCCTCGGTATCACCTGGGGCCTGGCTGAGGAGTACGGTGCCGCAGGGCTGGCTGAATCACATGGTGCCGCCCCAGGTGTACCGATCGCCGCGACCGTTGCCGCCGACAGCGGCGATCGCCAAGTCATACCGGCCATGGGTCAGCGCACGCCGAAAACATGGCCTATCAACCAGACCGCTGTCGATAGGCGCTGCCACGATGATGGCTCCGCTCTTGGTGGCGCCGCCAGTGCGAACTGCCGCAGCGCGCAATGAATCGCACCTTGCTAGAGGCGATCGGTCGGCACGATGCAAGAAACGCTGCGATGCAACATACGCCGCAGAGGTCGCGGCAGCCCTACCGATCCCCGTGGGCACCCGCGAAAAGTCGCCCGCCGCGCGCGTCTGCGCGACACAATCTGCCTATGCACACCTCTGACGACAGCGGCCACTCCATCGTGATCGGTGTAGACGCCCACAAACGAACCCACACGCTGGTGGCCGTCGATGCCGGCGGCCGCGAGCTCGGCGAAAAGACGGTCGAGGCGACGACCGCCGGCCACCTTGCCGCTCTGCGCTGGGCGAACAGCGAGTTCGGCACCGATATTGTTTGGGCCGTGGAGGATTCGCGAGGCCTGACCGCACGGCTGGAAAGCGACCTGCTCAACGCTGGGCAGCGGGTGATCCGGGTGCCGACCCAGCTGGTGGCCCGCACCCGCAAGACGGCGCGCAGCTGGGGCAAATCCGACCCCATCGACGCGCTGGCGGCGGCGCTGGCCGCCCTGCGCGAACCGGACCTTCCCATCGCCAGCCACACCCCGTGGACACGGGACTTGAAGTTGCTCGTTGACCGCCGCGACGACCTCGTGCAGGATCGCACGGCCATGATGCAGCGGTTGTTGTGGCGGGTACACGAAATCGACCCGACGCACCGGATCAGCTCGGGCGCACTGGCGTGGCGAAAGCAGCAAGCCCTGCTCGCGGCATGGCTGGCGGGCCGAAAAGGTCTTGTGGCCGAGCTCGCCCGCGACGAGCTCGCCGACATCATTCACCTGACGTCGGCGATCAACGCACTCGAGACGCGGATGGCGGCCCAGGTGCGAGCCGCTGCGCCGTCACTGTTGGCGCTGTATGGCTGCTCCACCCTCACCGCGGCCCGCATCATCTGGGAGTGCGCGGACGTTAACCGCTTCAAAAGCGAAGCGGCGTTCGCGCGCTTTGCCGGGTTGGCCCCGATCCCGTACTGGTCCGGGCCGCCCCGCGGCCGCATGCGATCCCATCCCGGCGGCAACCGGCAACTCAACGCCGCGCTGCACCAAATCGCGATGATCCAAATCAAAAAGGGCGCACCTGCCGAAGCGTATTACCGTCGCCGACGTGCGGTGGAAAACTCTCACCACTACGCCATCCACGGCGTTAAACGGCGCATCGCCAGAACGGTTTTCGCCCGGCTGCGCGCAGACCGCGATCGTGCCCCCGTCGCCGTTGTGTTCGCCGACCTCGACCGCCGCGCCGACGAATGGGCTAAATCCATCGACGAGGTCGAGCGCCGAGCCGACGAACGGGCTAAACGGGGCAGCGCCCCGGCGCCACGAAAAGTCTTGCGAGCTAAAGGGCGCCGACGTGCTTCTGCGGCAACGGCCTCGATATCACGGACACTGGCCCAACTCGATCGTCGCGCTGACGAATGGGCCGCTGTGCTCGACCGGATGGGCGTGTCTTAAAGGCGTTGTGGCCCAGATTTTTACCCGGGTCGCGAGTATCGGCCCCGGCCGAAGGCGGGTACCGGGAGGTCAGTGATCCTCGGTTTTCCGCAACACAATGGTGGATTCATCGACGGGTTGCTCGGGATCTGAAGCAGCGCCAGCCTCATCATTCGCAGCTTGCAGAGGCCCAGTAGCCGGCATCTCGGTTGACGGTTCGTCGTCGACCCGCCCCTCCTGCTCGGTGGCAGCGAGGTTCTCGAAGACATCGGTCGCGTGATCGGACGCGTGCAGCGCCGTTGACCCTTCAGCATCGGCCGGTTCTATTGCCGACGCCTGCGGCGCAGGTTCGGCTGAGCCGGCCGGCTCACCTGACAGGGCCTGCTCGTCCGTCCGCATGTCCGGGTAGACAACCGGCCGCACCTGTTCGCCGCACTCCGGCGAATCAGCACCGGATGCAGCGGTGGTGTTGTCGGCGGTCGTTGGGGCGTCCACGCGATACCGCGCATGGCCACAGGTGTTGAAGGGGCCACCATTGGTGTTGCGGCGCCGCCGGCGCCCGGAATCTTTCTGCCGCTCGGTGCGCAGTTGACGCAGAGTCGACTCGACGCGCCGAACCGCAGCGGCGCGCGCATCGGCAACGATCCGCGCTTCGCGGGCCCGATCATGCATTCCGGCTTGCCGGCGGAGGCGCAGTTTCTCGTTGGCACAACGTGCTATCCGCTGCAGGTCCGCCGTCAGATACTCGGCAAGCAAAGCCGTTTCCGCTGTTGTCGTCGACAACTCGTCAGGCCAAAGCCCAGCGATCACCCAAGGGGTGCAGTCAACAGCGGCGTCGAAGCCCGGGTTGGTCGGGGATTGTTCAGTGGCGCTGCGGGGGCGCCGGCGCGCGGTCAGCCAACCCAAGATCGCCACCGGCTTAGCGTACCGTCACAGCCGGCTCGGCTTCCTATGGAGTTCGCTACGGCTGCCCGCACAGCACCGAATCGAGATTGTCGACGGACCTCAGGGCCGCGATCAGCTCGGTGGATCCGCTGATCCGGGTCGCGCACAGGTCGTAGTCGGTGTACACCAGCCACGATCGATCCGCGGGCCACATGTTGTTCGGCGTAAAGCCGGTGTCGTCGACCAGGGATCTCACCTCGCGCAGGTGTCCGGTGAGCATCCGGGGACCGTCGCGTAACGGTGGGCACCCGAAGTAGAAGTCGCACTGCGCCAACGCCGCTGGGGGAGTGTGGTCGGTAAGCACCGCGATCAGTGCCTGCAGGCTTTCGTCGTCCAGCGATCCTTCCGCGGGCGGTAACAGGGCGACCGGCCAGCTCGACAGCTCAGTGGGACCGATCCGCGGACAGCTTGCGGGCGGGATCACTGCGCGATCCTCCCATTGCTCGTGCGGGAGGTAATGCAGATCGGGCCAGCGACCCGACACCGCCCAGAACCCGAAACCGGCGCGCCTCCCGATCTCGGCCCATCGCACACGGCGCCACGACCCACCCGGCCGCTCGGCGAACCCCAGCGACTGTCCCGTGGTGACCGTCAACTCGTCGAGATTGATCTCGCCCACCATGGTGGGCTGACGTAACCCGGCTTTGATGGCTTGCTGGTGGATGTCGTGATGAGTCATGTCCGCGGGCAGCTCCGGGTTTTCATACACCGCGTTGAGAATCCACAGCGACGCATGCCAGCCGGTCACCGGATCAAAACCGGTCCCTCCTGGGATCCCCCCGTCGGCCGGCAGGTCCTCACCGGCCAGCCACGCTATGCGCGACCTGGCTTCATCATCATCGAGATCATGCACCGCAGCATTGTTGCTGCGAGGTGTCGCCGTGTCCAGCGGCACCGCACCTTGTCGCTTCATGCGTTGGTCGGCCAGCCAGCAGGAAGCGTCGAGTCCCCCGCCAGGGAGCGACGCCCGGAGTCACACCGTACCCGAGGCGCCATCTGCCTAGCGCTCACGGCGCGCAGGCTGTTCAAACGCATCGACATCCTGGCCAGCACCCGCCACATCCGGCTCGAACTAGACGGGCGCCTACTCGCCGAATCGTCACGACCGATGTTGCTGTTCGAGACGCTGCTGCCGGTCCGGTTCTACCTGCCGCCCGACGACGTGGTGGTCGACCTTCAACCGAGCGAGACCGTTACCTACTGCGCGTACAAGGGGCGGGCGTCGTACTTCTCGGTGCCCGACGGTCCTGCCGATGTGGCCTGGACCTACCATCAGCCGCTGCACGACGCCGAGCCAGTGCGAGACCGAATCGCCTTTTCGACGAGCGCGTGGACGTGGTGGTCGACGGCGAGCGCCGGGAACGCCCGGCCACCAAGTGGTCGCGCTGACGGTGAAGCGGTCGCGCGTATCAGGCAAGCTGACCGACACGTCCTCGATTCCTACGCCGTGCGAATGTGATCGCGGATTACTACCAAAAGCTTGCTACTACTGTCAGATATAGACAACGCCAGGGGAGTTGGCGTCATCGTGTCTGACGGGAAATAGTAGAGGATGCCGGTGAATAATGCCGGTGTTAGCAGAAGGCTGGTGGTGTAGACAACAATGTCAGACTGCGCCGCCGGTGTTGACATTGTGACAGTCAACTGCCATCTTTGGAGGCCGTGAGAACGCCCAAGGACGCCTCACGGTGACGGACCTCAAGAGCGCTGGCCGCGTCGCTGGTTCAGGACCGCCATCGGCGCCGGATGCGCACATCAAAACCCTTCGGCCTGTGCTCTTTTGGTCGAGTATCGGTGTGGTATGCGTGGCATTCGCCGCCTATGTCTACACCTCATGGATCGTCTCGGGCAATGCGACGCCGGCTGATCCGGGACCCGATCCGATCCCGGGCGCTACACAGTTGGCAATGACCATCTTCCAGATCGTCTGCCCGATACTGGCACTTGTCGCGATCGTTTACGCGGTCCGCAAGAGCGTGCGGGAACGTCAACTCTGCGTCGAGGCCGCCGTCGTCATCGGGTCGACGCTCGCGTGGTGGCACGACCCCCTGATCAACTGGTTTCAACCGGTGCTGTTTTACAACGCAGGGCTGGTGAACTTCAGCAATTGGATGGAGAACGTCCCCGGCTCGCTGAGCCCGGGCAGTCGGCTCATGGCGGAGCCAGTGCTGATGATCGGGATGATTTACATCTGGATGCCCCTAGCCATGGGCAAGGTCGCAAAATGGGCGATGGGCCGGGCGCGACGCCAGCGGCCGACGCTGGGACCGGTCCGCACCTTCTGCTGCGGCTGGCTGGCCGTATACGTCATCGAGTTCCCATTAGAAATCGTGGCGCTCCATTGCGGGCTTCTCGGGTATCCGGCCTCGATCCCGGCGCTGACACTGTGGGCAGGCCAGACGGTTCAGGTTCCGCTGTACGGGCCGGTGTTGTGGTCGCTGGTGTTGAGTTCCAGCGGTGCGTTGATGTTTTTCCGCAACAAGAAGGGACAGATCCGGGTCGAGGGCGGTGCCGAGACGCTGCGCTGGGCGGGGGCGAAAACGAAGTCGCTGCTGCGGGTACTTGCCGTCACGGGGTTCCTGCACGTGGTCGCGATCGGGATCTACGATGTCCCGCTCAACCTGACCGGTCTGTACGCCGGGCCGACCGAAACATACCCGACCTATCTGCGCACGCAGTTCTGCGGACCTGACACACCCAGACCCTGCCCGGACGGCACCCGATTCAACGACCGGTAGGGGCGGCTACTTCAACACCGACGGCAACGCGGCGAACTCCTGCCGAATCAGATCGTCGAGAGCGCGATTTGAGGTGGACAACCATCGCTTATGGCGCGCTCGACCCAGCAGCATCCCGATCGCCGCGAGCAGGCGGCATTCGTCATCGGGTGCGGGCCGCTGACGCCGCTGCGCGATCACCTTCGCGACGGTATCGGCGTGGGCCTGGTGGTTCTGACGTTCATGACCCTGCAGTACGAAGGACGAAGCGACCGCTTCGTGATACTGCGCGATCCGCTTGCGGATGCGTTTCAGGCCGGGCGCGAGCAGAGCGAAGGAGGCGGCCATCGCTTCGTAGTCCGACAGGGCGTCGGGCTGGGCGAGGAACACGCCGCTGAAGGCGTGAATGAAGCCGTACTCGCCGGAGAACAGCACCGATTCCTTGGTCGGAAAGTAACGGAAGAACGTCCGCGGTGACACGCGGCTGCGTCAGCGATCTCATCGGTGGTCGTCTGTCCACACCCGTTGGCGCTGAACAGATTCAGGGCAGCCTCCAGTAGCGCCGTGCGCATCTTGTCCGCATGTTCGCTCCGCGGCGAACGATCGCCCGCGCCATCGGTCAGCCTCCTCAGCCGCATCGCCGCTGATGCAATACAACCACCCAAAGTGTGGTGCGTCGTTGACACCTGCTGCCGCGCCGACGATACTCAAGCATCAGATGTGACAGTCTACTGTCATAGTTCGAATTCGCAATCGCTGCGTCTGGAAAGGGTCTTCCCGACATGTCCGAAACCGCCTTGAACGGGACCGTGAACATCAACGACCTGCCATTCGGGCGGGATCGATCACGCGCATGGCGGGAGCTGCGTGAGGCGGGCGAGGCGGTGACCTCCGGTGACGAGGTCGTGCTCACGAGCGCCGCGGCGGTGGAGTTCGCTGCCAAGAGACCGCAGATATTCTCGTCGGCCAAGGCGTTCGACGTCTTGGGCAGCCCCGTCCCACTCGTCCCGATCGCGATCGATCCCCCCGACCACACCCGATTCCGCCGCATGTTGGACCCGTTCTTCAGCCCTAAGAAGATGGCTGAGCGCGAGCCTGAATTGCGCCGGCAGGCAGGGGAATTGATCGACGCGATCGTGGACAGGGGCGAGTGTGAAGTGATGGCGGATCTCGCCACGCCGTTTCCCTCGCAGGTCTTTCTGACGCTGTTTGGATTGCCGATGGCAGACAGGGACAGGTTGGTGCACTGGAAGGACGCGATCCTGCAGTTCACCGATCCCGGCAGCGGCGAGCCGACGCCCGAGGTCCTGACCTATGCGCTGGAGCTCTTCACCTACCTCAACGAGCACATCGCCGAGCGGCGAACGGACACCTCCGGCACCGACATGCTCACACAATTGATCCAAAACACCGAAGACGGCGGCATGAATGACACCGAGATTCTCGGGCTGTGCTTCATGTTCGTGCTCGCCGGTCTCGACACCGTCACCTCGGCCGTCGGTTTCTCGTTGGCCAAGCTCGCTGGGGATTACTCACTGCGGCAACGGATCAGTAACGACTTCGCTCTCATTCCGGGCTTCATTGAAGACCTGCTCCGTGTCGACGGACCTGTTCCGTTCGCTCCCCGAGTCACCACCGAAGAGGTCGAGGTAGCGGGCCGAGTGCTGCCCAAGGACACCAGGGTGATGCTGAGCTACGGTAGTGCGGACCGCGATCCACAACGGTATGACGATGCAGACGAGGTGCATCCGGACAGCAAGGCGGTGCACTTCGCGTTCGGGCGGGGTCCGCACCGGTGCCTGGGCTCCCATCTGGCGCGCTTGGAGCTGCGCCTCATTCTCGAGGAGTGGCACACCCGCATACCTGAGTACACCCTGATCGACGGCAAGCAGCCACAGGTGCCGTGGCCCACCGGCACCATGGGATTGCAATCGGTGCCACTGAACATCAGACCCGCGTAGCTATCCGGAGGTCTGGTCACCCGAATACATAGTTCGTCCAAGCGCTCAGCCGACCTTCGGGATGATCTCCTCGGCAACCCAAGACATGTGGTCGAGATAGGCGTTGAAGCCCTCGAGGGGTGGCGGGTTGACCCATGTATCGGTAACCCCGAGTTCGGCCAGCATGTTGCAGTTGTCGATCACCTGCTGGGCGCTCTGGCCGAACTGCGCATTAGGGTCATCGACGATGGCGTGCTCCTGACCGATGGCCAACACCGCGAGGCTGTAGAAGAGCGAGAACGCCCTGTCGTCAAATCCCGGCTGCGACCGCAGATAGTCCATCTTCGCCGGGAGTTCCTCGGGTCTGGTCGTCCAGGGTGCCCAGCCGTCCCCGAATCGGGCCGCTCGGCGCAGCACCGCGTCGGCGTCTCCCCCCATCCAGATCGCCGGACGGGGCTTTCGAATCGGCTTGGGTCCGAACGCCACATCCGTGAATTTCACGAACTCGCCGTCGAAACTCGGCGAGTCGCTCTGCCACAGCTCGAACATCGCTGCGAGGCACTCGTCGGTAACGCGACCACGCTTGTTGAAGGGCACCCCGATCGCGTCGAATTCTTCTTTGAGCCAGCCGACCCCCACCGTCACCTGCGCCCGCCCGCCGGAAAACCAGTCCAGCGTCGCAATCGCTTTCGCGGCGATCACTGGGTTGTGCAGCGGCAGGATTGTCACCATCGAGCCGACCTGAATCGCCGAGGTGGCACCCGCGACGAACGCCTGGGCCGTGGTGGCGTCGAAGTAGTGATCGCCCGACAGCGCGAGATGCGGGGTCGGCGTCAGGTAATGCTCGGGAAGGAACACCATCGAGTATCCGAGGCGCTCTGCGGTCTGGGCGGCCAGCGCGATGTCCTGACCGGTCAGGCCGTGCTCCCACGGCTGGGTGATCGCTGCGACGTGCATGCAGTTGGGCAGGTATACGGTGAATTTCATTGCCAGCCTTCCCGGTTTGGGTGGAGAACCCGAGGCACGCACTTTCGGCGACCGCATGTGGCCGAGTGACTAAAACATTATGACAGTCTACTGTCAGAGTCAACGGTGGACCGCTCGTCAACCAGCCGGTGCGGGCGTCGGTATCGTTTCCCATAGCCACAGTCGACCAAGAAGCGGTCATGTCCAGCACGCAAGCAGTCCAGCCCGGCGCGATCGACTGCGCGACCGATGGTCCCGCGAGGGCTGGTCAAAATGCTTGCCGAGGGCCTCAATTCCGAACTGCGTGGCACAGATGTGTTCGTGAGCGTCGTGTTCCCCGGAGCGGTCAGGACAGACATCGCGATAATTCGGGCGTGATGACTCCGGAGGGAAACGAAGCGACGGCGAACTCGATGAGGATGATGCCGGCGCCAGTGGCGGCCACCAAGGTCGTCCTCGGCATCGAGAAGAATTCCAGGGGGTCTTCGCCGGGTTCGACGCGCTCCTGCTGGACAAGCTGAGCCGCGTTGCGCCGCTTCTGGCCGCCAAGCTGGTCTGGAGGCAGATGCGCGACGTGTTGCCGCACCCGCGTTAAGAGCTCAGCAACTCACCTGTGTCCAGATCCGAGCAGGCCTCAGCGAATCGGCCGAGCACCGCTGTGACAATCTCCACCGAGTACATCTGATCGGGCGTGATCGCCCACATGCAAAAGCCCCACGCCGGGCAGCCGCGGTAGGCGGTCCACATCTCCTCGCGATCCGGCGGCGACGACACGCCAGCGTCCAGCAGCCGCCCGCGGTAGTTGTCGAGCAGTTCCCGCTCGTGCGTGCGCCGGAGGTCGGGGGCCAGGGCGCCGATCAGTGCATAGCCGACATCGTGCGACCACGACCCGCGCCGCACCAGTTGCCAGTCCAGTACACCCATCCGGCCATCGGGCAGTGTGTACGTGTTACGCGGATGTGGATCGCCATGCAGCAGCGTGATCGGCCCGCGTGCGACCTGCTCCTGAAGCTTCCAGAACGCCGCTTCCAGTGTGTCCGCGTCGGCACCCGCGGCGTCGAGCAGTTCACGCTTGTGCGGATGTTCGAGAAATGTGCGGATGATCGCAAATCCATTGGCGCGCAAGAACTCAGCGAACCCTCCGGTGAGGGGGTGCTGCAGCCAGGACAGGTCACCGCCCTCGATCAGTCGCGGACTGCCCCAAAAGGGGGCGTGCACCTGGCTCAAGGTTCCCAACAGCTCGTCGACCTGTTCTACCGAAAGCCCCGCCACGGCATCGGGGACCTGCGCTCCGCGCAGGGTGATGTCTTCACCGAGAATGATGAACTGCGACGGACCGTCCAGGTGATCTGCGAAGTACGTCTTCATCGTCTCGACATTCAAATCCGCGCGAAGGTCGCGGTAGAAGCGGGTCTCGTCGTCAAGCAGCACCGTCCCGCCACCGCCCTCGGACAATTGCACATCCACGGCGTCGGGTAGGTCGTGCACGGTGTTCAGCTGCGTCTTGAGAAAGAGGTTGTGCGGCAGCGGAGTAGCCGGATCGGCGTATTCCACATCGAGATGCACATGAGATGTGGTGCCCTGCCAGGTGCGTCGCACCGCGACGGCGGTGACCACCACCGCGGGGTCGCTGCGGCGCAACAACGAGGTCAGTACCTCAGGAGTTACGTCGTCGGCGCAGCGCAGTGTGATGGGCAGGGCCTCGCTGGTCATCGCAATCCTTTTCGGTTTGGGCCGGTGTGACAGGGACCGTCGCATTAGGCGCTCGTTGACTATGACAGTTAACTGTCATAGTGTCACAGCTAGCTCGATCCCAGGTGAAAGGCGTGTCTGCTAATGGCCCAAGACATATTCATTGTGCTGACCAATCCGATCGAGGGTCAGGACGAGGCGTTCAACAAGTGGTACGACTCCCAGCATGTGCCCGAAGTCCTCGACGTACCCGGGGTGATCGCCGCGCAGCGCTACGACCTCTCGGAGGTGACTGTCCCAGACGATGAGGACCTGCCCGCGCAGCTGCCCCCGCCGACACACCGCTACCTGGTCATCTACGAGCTGGACAACACCCCCGACGTGGTGATGGCCGAATTCCTCAAGCGGGTGATGGCAGGCACGCTGTCACTGGGCGAATACCTGGATCTGAGCACAATCTCGTTGACGGGATGGACTCCCCGCGGCGAGCGTGTGGTGGCGGATTCGTAGTGGCGGAGCTGCTGGCCGTCATGCACGCCCAACGTGCGTGCCGGCGATTCGATCCTGACGGCAAGGTTCTCGACGCTGACCTGGAGCGCATCCTTGAGTCCGCCGTTCACGCCCCGAGCGCCGAGAACACCCAGCCATGGTCGTTCGTCGTCGTCCGAAACGAGGAGACCAGGGCCCAGCTGGCCGATTGGTGGACCGAGACCTGGAACGCGGGCGGCGGCGACTTCATCCGGCAGAGCGTCGACGATAAGGCGCTGGTGGCCGACCTCGAATACGGCTTCAACCGAGGCGGATTCGCCGCGGCGCCGGTGGTCGTGGTGGTCTGTGCCGACACCGAACGAGTGCCGGAGATCTACGCACCCTCCTCGATCTATCCCGCGGTGCAGAACATGCTGCTCGCCGCGGCCGACCTCGGTTACGCGTCCTGCTTGACCACTGGGCTCACCACGTTCGGCATTGAGCGGGTCCGCGAGAAGCTCCAACTCCCCGACACGCTGCTGCCCATGGCCGCGGTGTATCTCGGAAAGTCGGCCAGGAAGCTGTCACCGCCCCGTCGTCGTCCTGCGGCATCGGTGACATACCGCGAACAGTTTGGCAAGCCCTGGTGACGATTCAATGAGAACGGAGCGTTGCCAATGCCATTGGCGATAACCGAAGACCACCGCGCTGTCGCCGATGTCGCCAAGGCGATTGTGGCCGGTCGGTCCGGCACGCCGGGGCGCGCCGCATACTGCTGGAGCCGAAGAGGCAGGGCCGCTAGTGGCGTGACGACGGCCTGTGGAAGGAGATCGTCTCCACCGGATGGCTTGGCCTGCACGTCGACGCGCAGTTCGGCGGCGAGTGGTATGGACTGCCCGAGTTGACAATCGGCTGGAGCAACTGGGCCGCGCCGCCATCGGCAGTCCGTTTCTGCCAACGGTCGCAGCGTCTGCGGTGATCGCCGAGATCGGGACCGACGAACAGCACAAGCGATGGCTGACGGAGATGTATTCGCGCACAGCCGGTCCTAAGATCTGGGAAAACACCGGACTCACCCAGCCGACATGGATGTCGCCTGCATGTACGACTGCTTCACCTACACAGTGATGGCGACGATGGAGGGCTTCGGCTTCTGCGAGAAGGGCGAAGTCGGAAAGTACTTCTCGACCGGGCGGGCCACCTACGGCGGCGACGTGGTGGTCAACCCGCACGGCGGCCTGCTGTCGGAGGGCTACATTCATGGGCTCAACCACCACTACCATGCGGCGCTTCAGCTGCGCCACGTAGCGGGGGTCCGCCAGGTCGACAACGCACAATTGGCTCTGGTCACCGCGGGTGGTGGTCCGTTCGGCGGCGCCAACGTATACAGCAGGGAGAAGCCATGACAAATCCGCTCCTGCTGCCGCCGATTCCGGTTCCAGATCCCAACACTGCTCCGTATTGGGAAGGTCTCAAGGACGGCAAGTTGATGCTATGCCGGTGCGACGATACCGGGAAATGGATCCACCCGCCGCTGGAGCGCAGCAGGTTCACCGGCGGCCCTGTACATTTCGAGGAGGTCAGCGGGGCAGGAATCGTCTACAGCTACATCGTTGTGCGCCAAGCTCTCGTGCCGGGCCGTGTGCCGCCCTATGTCGTCGGGCTGATCGAACTCGACGAGCAACCTGGGCTGCGGATCAACGCAGTCATCGATGCCGATCCGGCCGACGTCCGCATAGGCCAGCGCATCCGACTTCGGATCGTTCAACTTGGAGAGAGCGGTTACCGCATCCCCGAATTCGTCATCGCTTGATCACGCTTCGCGCAAGAGCTCCTGGGTGCCCAGGTCCGAATAGGCTTCGGCGAATCGACCCATGATGGTCCCGACGATCTCCTCCGAATACATCTGCTCGGGGGCAAGCGCCCACAAGCAAAAGCCCCAGGCGGGGCTCTCGCGGTAGGGCTCGACAACGCTTACGAGAAAGATGCAGGACGAGTCGCCGAATTATCGGCGTACGCTCGGACTGCGAAATAGGTTGGTGCCCAACATGATAACGAATACGGCGGAGTTTGCCGTTAAAGCCGCATATTCGATTTCCGCGTATTCCCGCCCGCTGCGGTCGGGCACCTGTTCGACGGCGCGGACGCGTTGGAGGACCGGATTATCAGAGACTAGTATATACTTGATCGACGTATCGTATATACGAGTGGAGGTTGACTAATGACGAAGCGCTTGATTGACCTCGATGACGAACTCTTGGCCGCCGCTCAGAAGGAACTAAAGACATCCGGCGTATCGGATACTGTTCGCACGGCATTGCAGCAGGCCGCGGCATCCTCCGCTCGCGCGCGTCAGATCGAATGGTTGAAGGCCGGCGGCCTAGGCCCGTTTTCCGCATAGTTGGCGGTTAAGGTTTGTGGTTTTGGATGTT
>NZ_CAXUCH010000013.1:0-1024 GCF_964249325.1 uncultured Mycobacterium sp.
CCGACACTCGGTGAATCGGAAGGTCACCGCCCACCGTCGTACCCGCGTCATCGGCGCGTTTCCAGACCACCCACGACCCGCCCGCAAACGGCAGCGGCACCGTCCCGCCGCCGTCGCGTCCAGCGGCACCCAGCACGACGTCGTTGATAACCGGCGCATGGGCACCGGTCTCGCCGAGCAAGCGGAATACCAACCGGAAAGCGGTGTCGGGCATTTCGGCCAGCATGTCGAGCCAGCCCAGTTCGGCCAGCGCTTCGTCGAGCTGTCGGCCCGAGACTGCGGTCATCGTCTTGCGTAGCGCATCGTCGAGCAGCTGCAGGGACTCGGTGTCCACGCTCACTCCTTACCCAAGTCCAGAAGCCGGCGCGCGATGATATTGCGCTGGATCTCAGCGGTGCCGCCATAGATGGTCGCCGCGCGCGAGTACAAAAACTCTGTCCGCCACGAGGTGTCGTCGAGTTCGATGACACCGGGCAGAAGATCGCGAGCGGTGTCATACAGCCGTTGCTCTGCGGTGGCCAACAGGACCTTGTCGATCGAGGTCTCCGGACCCAGCCGCTCGCCGTCGGACAGCCGATGCAGGGTCGCACGTGATCGGCAGCGCAAGACGTGCAGCGCCAGATATGCCGACCCGAGGTCAGAATCGTCGGGGTCGTTCGCCTCGGCGATGAGTCGATCGAAGCGTGAATAGAGGTAAGCGATCCGCTGCCAAAAGCAGGTCGAGCGCTCGTAGGGCAACAGGTCCATCGCCAGTCGCCAGCCGTCTCCCGCCTTGCCCAGCATCCGGCCACCCGGGATCTTCACGTCGTCGAAATACACCTCGCAGAACTCATCGACGTCGTGCATGGTGCGCAGCGGCCGAACGGTGATGCCGGGCGTATCCATGTCGACGAAGAACGCCGTGATCCCGTCGTGGCCGGGTGCGGTGCGGGTCAGCAGCACGCACCGGGTCGAATATTGCGCGAAGCTGGTCCACACCTTCTGGCCGTTGACCACCCAATTATCGCCTCGGGGAACCGCACGC
>NZ_CAXUCH010000013.1:1034-41304 GCF_964249325.1 uncultured Mycobacterium sp.
CCGCACGCGTGGACAGCGATGCCAGGTCACTGCCGGAGCCCGGTTCGGAAAGCCCTGAGACCATTGCTCCTGACCGCTCAAAAGGCGCGGCACCATTTCTGCGGCGAGTTCTGCAGGCGCATAGTTGATCATCGTGGGCGCGAGCACCTCGAGCATCGAGTATGGGCCCGGCTCGGCCAGCCCTCGGCCGACGACTTCCTCTCCGAAAATCGCCCGCAGTATCGGGGTCCGCCCAATCCGCCGACGTCGACCGGCCAGCCGTAGCGCATCTACCCGGCGTCATAGAGCGCCGCGTGGACGCGGCCGAGCTGGCGCATATGGCCTTCGAGCGAATGATCCGGCCCCGGTGTCAGGTCGTGGTCGTCGAGCCACGCACGCAGATCCGTCCGGAACTGCTCGACGTTCATGTCGACGACGGGCGCCCGACTGCGTGGGGGCGCCCGGAGTCGTGGGCGCCGCTCCTACGGATGAAGGTCATAGTGCGGGTTTTCAGTCGCCACCCGTCGGCGGTGCGGAGATAGGTGTCGCGGTAGTAGCCGATGCGCATGTCATGGGTCGCGTGCTCGATGAAGCACAGTGGCTGAGTGCCGGTCGCGGTGTCACCGTCGATGTCGATCAATGCTGTCCCGGTGAGGAACAAGCCTTTTGGCGCGGCCGCTACCAGCTCCGCGAACTTGTCGAGGTGATAGGTCTCCCCGAATGCGCTGTAGGTGCCGTCGGGCGTGAAAACGTCGAGAAGCCCGTCGATGTCCTGTTGGGTGATGGTGACCGCGTAGCGGGCGAGCAGCTGCTGAATGTCGACGAGATCGTCAGTTCTTGTTGGCATACACCTTGCCGCCTTTCATGACGAACTGCACGTGCTGGGTAACTGTGATGTCTTCCAACGGATTTCCCGGCACCGCGATGACGTCGGCGAGCAAGCCCTCGGCCAGCCGGCCGCGGTCGGTGACGTCGATGAGTTCGGCGGCGGTGACGGTCGCCGCGCGCAGCACTGCTGCCGGCGGTAAGCCCAACTCGACCAGTGTGACCAGTTCGTCGGCGTTGCGGCCGTGGGGAATTGCCGGCGCGTCCGTGCCGACAGCGATCTTCACTCCGGCCTCGTAGGCCGCCACTATCGACTTGCGTGCCCGGGGAAACATCTCGGCTGCCTTGGCCTGCAGCTCGGGCGGCGCGTGTGAGACGTCCATCGCATCGGCGAGCCGCCGCGTGGTCACCAGGAAGGTGCCCTGGGCCACCATCAGCGCAATCGCCTCGTCGTCGACCAGGAAAGCGTGTTCGATACAGTCGATCCCCGCTGCCACCGCGTGCTTGACCGCCTCGGCGCCGTGGTTGTGCGCCGCGACCCGCAGACCGCGCCGGTGTGCCTCGTCGACGATCGCACGCAGCTCGTCGTCCGAATAGTGTTGGGCGCCAGGAGGGCCGGTCAACGACATGACGCCGCCGGATGCGCACACTTTGATCAGCTGGGCGCCGTGCTTGATCTGGTAGCGCACCGCCTTGCGCACCTCGTCGACCCCGTTGGCGATGCTTTCCTCGACCGTCAGCGGCAGCACGCCCGGCGCGAGAGCCTGAAACATGGTCGGGTCCAAGTGACCACCGGTCGGGGTGATCGCATGACCGGCCGGCACTACCCGCGGACGCCGATCATGGTTTGGGTGGCCTCCAGGGTATTGGCATCCTGAAGCGCGTACTCCTTGAACGTCACCGCGGCCAGCTCTTGGGCCAACCGCTCCCGCGCATTCCTCGGCGGCACGAAGTACAAGCTGGTTTCGAAGACGTGCTTGTCGACGGCGGTCGGCCAGTAGTGGTACGTCAGATACCAGCCCGGCGCCCAGATCAGCAGCATGAAGTTCGGGAAGAAGTGCCACGAATCGATGCCCCACTGCGAAGCTTTTGTCGGGTTGAGCCGGGTGGCAGTTGGTCGAGATTCTGGATGACCTCTGGCCGGTCCCAGGGGCCGAATAGCCCACTGCGCAACTTACGGTCCATGGGCTTCACCATGTTGAGGTCCGGCGGTGGCGCCTGTCCGCCCCAGGTGGAGATCATCGCGTGCGGGCTCGCCAGTTCGTAGTAGAGCGCCTCCGTGCTTGATGATCTTGGCGGCTTCGTCTTTGGTGTACTGGCCCTGGTGCAGCACGGGGGCGTGGTAGAACTCGGCGAACGCGTCGATGAACAGCTTCCAGTTGCTGCCGACTTCGGCCCGGTAGGTGTAGACCTCGGTCATCTCGTGGAACGGGTAACCCTCAATGCCCTTGGCCAGTTGCCCCAGGTATTTCCTGAGCGGCTGTGCGCCGGCGTCGAGGTTGACGAAGACAAACCCTTCCCATACCTCGCAGCGCACGGGTACCAGTCCGTACTGGCTCTTGTCGACGTCGAAGAACTCCGGGAGCATGTCGGCGAGCGATCGCTGCACGGCCTCATCCCACTGATCCGCCGGCAGCGGTTCCAGGCGCATCAAGGCGTCCCCTCTCAGATACCGAGAATCCTATTCTCATTTCGAGAGAATAGACTTGCATGATTCGGTGAATTGGTCAATGCCCCGATCAACCAGCCACTTTGCCACGCCGGGAGACCCCGCAGCGCGGCTCACAGCGGCGGTGGGATCCCGCAGACGTTGATTCTCGTGCTACGAGAAGATAGTTTTCAGGGGTAGAGGACTGCAGCGGAAGGGTTGCGCCTGCCGGCCCGCGTCCGATCGAAAGGAACGGCGATGAACAAAGACGACATGATCCTGATCAGCGTCGACGACCACATCGTCGAGCCACCCGACATGTTCAAAAACCACCTGCCGAAAAAGTACATCGACGATGCTCCCCGCCTCGTGCACAACCCGGACGGCTCCGACACCTGGCAGTTCCGCGACACTGTGATCCCGAACGTGGCGCTGAACGCAGTGGCCGGCCGACCCAAGGAGGAGTACGGGCTGGAGCCGCAGGGGCTCGACGAGATCAGACCCGGCTGCTACAACGTCGACGAGCGGGTCAAGGACATGAACGCCGGCGGCATCCTGGGTTCGATCTGTTTCCCGTCATTCCCGGGTTTCGCCGGGCGGCTGTTCGCCACCGAAGATCCGGACTTCTCGCTGGCGCTGGTCCAGGCCTATAACGACTGGCACATCGACGAGTGGTGCGGGGCCTACCCCGCCCGGTTCATCCCGATGGCGCTGCCGGTTATCTGGGACGCCGAGAAGTGTGCCGACGAGGTCCGTCGGGTGTCCAAGAAAGGCGTGCACGCGCTGACCTTCACGGAGAATCCAGCTGCGATGGGTTATCCGAGCTTCCACAACGACTACTGGAACCCGCTGTGGAAGGCATTGTGCGACACCAACACCGTGCTCAACGTGCACATCGGGTCCTCGGGCAGGTTGGCGATCACCGCACCGGACGCGCCGATGGACGTGATGATCACCCTGCAGCCGATGAACATCGTGCAGGCCGCCGCCGATCTGCTGTGGTCCAAGCCGATCAAGCAGTATCCGGATCTGAAGGTCGCATTGAGCGAGGGCGGCACCGGGTGGATTCCCTACTTCCTGGAGCGGGTGGACCGTACCTACGAGATGCATTCGACGTGGACGCATCAAAACTTCGGCGGCAAGCTGCCGTCGGAGGTTTTCCGCGAGCACTTCCTGACCTGCTTCATTTCCGATCCGGTGGGCGTGACGCTGCGCCACATGATCGGCATCGACAACATCTGCTGGGAGGCCGACTACCCGCACAGCGACTCGATGTGGCCGGGCGCTCCGGAGGAGCTGTGGGAGGTGCTGTCCGCCAACAACGTGCCCGACGACGAGATCAACAAGATGACCCACGAAAACGCGATGCGCTGGTACTCGTTCGACCCGTTCACCCACATCTCCCGCGAGCAGGCCACGGTCGGCGCACTGCGCAAAGCGGCCGAGGGACATGACGTTTCGATTCGTGCCCTCAGTCACCACAAGGAGCGGTCCGGCTCGTCGTTCGCGGAATTCGCCGCCAGCGCGAAATCGTTGACCGGCAACACCGACTGAGGTGCCCGGCAGCGGAATGAATTTCGAGCTGACCGACGATCAGCAACTGATCCGGCGGTCGGTCGCCGAGTTGGCGGCGAAATTCGACGACCACTATTGGATGGAAAAAGACCAGGCGCACGAGTTTCCGACCGAGTTCTACCGCGCGATCGCCGATGGCGGATGGCTCGGTATGACGATTCCCGTCGAATACGGCGGCCACGGTCTCGGGATCACCGAAGCGACCCTGCTGGCTGAGGAGGTCGCCCGCTCCGGCGGCGGCATGAACGCAGCGAGCGCCATCCACCTGTCGATCTTCGGCATGCAGCCGGTGGTGGTGCACGGCTCCGACGAGCTCAAGGCGCGCGCCTTGCCGCGCATCGTGACCGGGGATCTGCACGTCTGCTTCGGGGTGACGGAACCCGTTGCGGGACTGGACACCTCGCGCATCGCAACATTCGCCAAACGCCAGGGCGATCACTACGTCGTCAACGGACGCAAAGTGTGGATCTCCAAAGCGCTGGAATCAGAGAAGATCCTGCTGCTCACCCGCACACAAAGCTACGACGAGGTGGTCAAGAAGACCGACGGGATGACGCTTTTCCTGACTGATCTCGACCGTGCGCGCGTCGACATCCGCCCGATCCCGAAAATGGGCCGCAACGCCGTCTCTTCCAACGAGTTGTTCATCGACAACCTCGAGGTGCCGGTCGAGGACCGGGTTGGCGAGGAAGGCAAAGGGTTTCAGTACATCCTCGACGGCTTGAACCCGGAACGGATGCTCATTGCTGCTGAAGCACTTGGCATCGGGCGAGTTGCGCTGGACAAGGCGGTCAAGTACGCCACCGACCGTGAGGTCTTCGGCCGCCCGATCGGCATGAATCAGGGCATCCAATTCCCGCTGGCCGACTCGCTGGCGCGGCTGGACGCGGCCGAGCTGATGTTGCGGAAGGCCACCTGGCTCTACGACAACCGAGAGCCTTGCGGCCGCGAAGCCAATACCGCCAAATATCTCTGCGCGGACGCGGGATTCACCGCGGCCGACCGCGCCCTGCAAACCCACGGCGGCATGGGCTATGCCGAGGAATACAACGTGGCGCGCTACTTCCGCGAGGCCCGACTGATGAAGATCGCGCCGGTCAGCCAGGAGATGATCCTGAACTACCTGGGGTCGCACACCCTGAAGCTGCCGAGGAGCTATTGATGAGCCGATATTTCGATTTGTCCGGCCGCTCAGCGCTGGTTACCGGTGATGCGGGCGGTATCGGCTCGGCGGTCGCCGAGGCCCTGGCTGACGCGGGTGCGGCGGTGCTTGTCACCGACCTCGACAAGGACGCGGCAGCGGCGGTCGCAGAAACCATTTCAGGGTCGGGAGGACGAGCCGCGTCTGCGCTCTGGATGTCTCGGATCGCGCATCGGCCGATGCAGCGGCCGCGCAGGCGGCCGCGCTTGCCGATGGCAAGCTGCACATCCTGATGAACAACGCGGGCGTGACACGGCCGGCGATGTTCGAGAAGACCACGCAAGAATCGTTCCGCTTGTTGTTCGACATCCATGTGATGGGCACGTTCAACTGCACGCAGGCCGCGCTGCCGTACGTTCCCACCGACGGGACCGGGCGCGTCATCAACGTGACCTCGGCAGCTGGCATCATCGGAACCCTCGGTCAGGTCAACTACTCCGCGGCCAAGGCGGGCATCATCGGTGTTACGAAGTCGTGTGCCCGTGAGTTCGCAAGAACGCGATCAACCCGGATTTGTGGATAGCGCTGAGGGATGCGCTGGTAGCCGCGGCCGACGACCGCGACGTGCGGGCACTCGTAATCACGGGCGCCGGCGGGGCGTTCTGCTCCGGTGCCGACATCTCCGTCCCCGACGACACCCACCCCTCTACAAGTTGCGTCGGCTGACCGATGTGGCGTTAGCGCTGCACGAACTACCGGTGCCGACGATCGCCAAGGTCACCGGAGTCGCCGTCGGGGCGGGATGGAACCTCGCGCTGGGCTGTGACCTAGTGGTGGCGACACCGGAATCCACGTTCTCCCAGATCTTTTCCAAGCGTGGGCTGTCGCTGGACCTCGGTGGCGCATGGCTTTTGCCCAAACTGGGGGGTCTGCAGCAAGCCAAGCGGCTTACGCTACTGGCCGAAACCATCGACGCGGAGGAGGCTCAAGCCCTGAACCTGGTGACCTGGGTAGTGTCCGGGCAGGAGATCGACGACTTCGTGACCGAGCTCGCCGAGCGGCTGGCGTCCGGCCCAACGAGCGCGCTCGCCCAAAGCAAGGCGTTGCTGGACGAAGGCGCGGATCGGACGCTGCGCGAGGCGTTGGCTAATGAAGCCCGCGCTCAGTCTGTCAACTTCGCGACCGCGGACGCAGCCGAGGCCTACACGGCATTCGCCGACAAACGCGAGCCGTCGTTCACAGGTCGATGGGCGATGCCCAGATCGGAGCAAACAGATGCGTGAAGCGGTGATCGTCGAGGCGGTGCGCACCCCGGTCGGCAAGCGAAACGGGTCGCTGTCGAGCATGCACGCCGCCGACCTGTCGGCGGTCGTACTCAACGAACTCCTGGACCGTGCCGGTATCGATCCGCAGATCATCGACGACGTGATTTGGGGATGTGTATCCCAGGTCGGCGACCAGTCGAGCAACATCGGCCGCTACGCGGTGCTGGCCGCCGGCTGGCCGGAGACCATCCCAGGCACCACGGTCAACCGCGCATGCGGCTCCAGCCAGCAGGCGCTCGACTTCGCGGTGCAGGCGGTGATGTCGGGACAGCAGGACGTCGTGGTTGCAGGCGGGGTAGAGGTGATGAGCCGGGTGCCGCTGGGCGCGGCCCGGGCCACCGGTATGCCGTACGGGCCGAAAGTCCTTGAGCGCTATAACGATTTCTCCTTCAACCAAGGGATTTCCGCGGAACTGATCGCCAAGAAATGGGGGTTTTCCCGCCCCCAGCTCGACGAGTACTCGGCGCGATCGCACGAGCGGGCTGCCGCCGCGCAGGACAGCGGCGCGTTCGACGCCCAGATCGTCCCGGTGTGGGTTGACGAGCAGCCGGTCACTGCCGACGAGGGAGTGCGGCGGGGCACCACGGTAGAAAAACTCGCCACGCTGAAACCGGCGTTCGTCGACGACGGCGTGATCCACGCCGGCAACTCGTCGCAGATTTCCGACGGGGCAGCGGCGCTGTTGGTGACGACACCTCCTGTGGCGGTCGAGCTCGGGTTGACCCCACTCGTGCGCTACCGCGCCGGCGCGGTCACCGGTGCCGATCCTGTCCTCATGCTCACCGGCCCGATTCCGGCCACCGAGAAGGTGCTGCGCAAGGCCGGAGTTCCGCTGTCGCAGATTGGCGTCTTCGAAGTCAACGAGGCGTTCGCTCCGGTGCCGCTGGCGTGGCTGGCTGAAACCGGTGCCGACCCCGACCTGCTCAACCCGCTGGGCGGTGCGATCGCACTGGGCCATCCGCTCGGCGCGTCCGGGGCGGTGTTGATGACCCGCATGGTTCATCACATGCGCGACAACGGAATTCGCTATGGGTTGCAAACCATGTGTGAGGGCGGTGGCACAGCCAACGCCACCGTGGTGGAGCTGGTGGCCTGATATGCGTCGAGAACTGTTCACCGACTACGGCTACATCATGGAGTACCCGATCGCGCGGCTCTACACCGACGCTCGAGTAGCCCGCATCTATGCCGGAACCAGTGAGGTGATGAAGGTGATCATCGCCAACTCACTCGGGTTGTGACGGCGGCGGAAAAATCGTTGCGCTGAGACCCTCGTCACACCGGCCCAAACCAACCTACTGTGTGTTCACTAGGTTGGTTCGGAAGAGGAGTGTGGTGTCCGGCGTCTCCAGCACGACCCGCCCGTACGACACGCTGCTTGCCAAGGGCGAGGACCGCAAACAGCGGATCCTCGCGATTGCGCAGCGGCTAATGACTCGCAACGGCTGGCGCAATACCACGCTGGCGCAGATCGCCCGCGAAGCCGGTGTCAGTCCGGCCGGACTGCTGCACCACTTCCAGTCCAAAGAACAGCTCCTGCACGCGGTGCTCGACATCCGCGATGCCGACGACGATGCTCATGCGGATCGAGCCGGTGACCTCGTCGCGGAAATCGAACGGGTGCCAGAGCGCTTCGACCGGACACCCGAACTGATGGGTGCGTTCACCGTGCTGCTGGTGGAGAACCTGCTGCCCGATGCTCCGCTGCACGACCATCTTCTCAAGAGGTATCGGGATGCGGTCGACATTGTCGCCGTGCTCATTCGGCGAGGCCAGCAGGCCGGCCGGTATCGCACCGACATTGACCCCGCCGTCAAGGCAGTCGAGATCCTCGCCTTCATCAGCGGAATGGAAACCACATGGTTGCTCGATACCGCTGACCGAGGTGTGTCAAGGGCTACGCGGAGTCCCTGGCTCGCGACTTTGCCCCGCGGAGCGCGACATGAGATACCGGCTCGACGTCGTCGCCGCCAGTGTCGTCGACGTGGTGATGTTCGCCGGCGGCTGGCTGTTCGACCGGGCGTTGGCCGGCTGGGAAGTCACCGTGCTGCTCACCGACCATCCCGACGATCGGCCGTTGCGGATTCTCGGTGCACAGACGCTCGACCTGGAATACGCGTTGGCGTCGGCGGTGCACTGGCCGCGTCCGCAGACACTGGCCGCCGCAGCGGATCTTTTCGGGTGCGACTCGCGGGTCCGGCAGGGTGTGCTGCAAGCGCTCGACCAGGGCGTCACCGAAGTGCCGTGGCTGCTCGCCGACCGGGTGCTGGACGACTTCTTGGTTGGCGGCGAGGGCGAGTTCATCAAGGGCTTCGCTGCTCCCTTCACGCTGTTCGTGATCGCTGATCTGCTTGGCGTACCCGACGCCGACCGCAACGACTTCGTCCAGAATCTCCACCGCAATGTGGGCGGCGGTCTGGGTAGCACCGAAGGAGAATCCCTGGCTCACAGCCCGCTGGAATTCATCTACGGGCGTTTCGCCACCTATATCGAGGATCGCCGCCGTGAACCCCGCGATGATGTGCTGACCGGGCTGGCGACCGCAACGTGCCCCGACGGCTCCCTACCTGAGGTGGCTGACGTCGTGCGCGTTGCGACCAATGTGTTCTCGGCCGGTCAGGAGACCACTGTGCGTCTGCTCGGCAGCGCGTTGAGGATCATGGCCGAAAACCCAGACTTCCAGAAGCTGGTGCGCAAAGACCACAGTCGCATCCTGAATTTCATCGAAGAGACGCTGCGGATCGAGAGCCCGGTCAAGGGCGACTTCCGCTTGTCCTGCGTTCCGACCGAGGTCGGCGGTGTGGAAATGCCCGCCGGCACAACGGTGATGGTGCTGCAAGCGGCGGCCAACCGTGACCCGCGCCGATTCGAGGAGCCCGGTACCTTCGACCCGGCACGCAAGAATGCCCGTCAGCACCTTGCGTTCGGGCGGGGAATCCACACGTGCCCCGGCGCGCCACTTGCCCGAGCCGAGACACGCGTAGCTATCGAACGTCTACTGGACCGCACGGCCGACATCAGGATCTGCGAGCGCGTGCACGGTCCGGCGAATAACCGCCGCTACCACTATGTTCCGACGTACATCTTGCGCGGGCTCACCGAACTGCACCTGGAGTTCGACCCGGCATGAAGGTCACGGTCGACGACCAGCGTTGTCGTGGTCATGGTGTTTGTATCACGTTGTGCCCGGAGGTGTTCCAGCTCAACGACGACGGCTACTCCGAAGTCCAGGTGCCGGAAGTCCCGGCTGGGCTTGAGGAGTCGGCACGACAGGCAATCGCCGATTGCCCCGAGCAAGCCATCAGCGAAAGCTGAACGGATACAAGGAGCGTGAATGCCTAAGGGCTACATCATCCTGACCGAGGCCATCAAAGACCCAGAGGGCATGAAGGCCTACGCTCAAACCGCGGGCGCAGCGATGGGCGGTGTCAACATTCTCGCGGTGGATACGGCGCCCCAGGTCATCGAAGGGAATGGCACGGCGACCAGACCGTGGTGCTCGAATTCGAATCGGTCGACGCCGCCCGGAAGTGGTACGAGTCCGAGGCTTATCAGGAAGCAGCCAAGTTAAGGCAGGCCGCCGCCGACTGCAACGCGGTCATCCTCAGCGGGTTCTAGGTGCCGTCGGCTTAAAACCGGCTCGCCGGGATCGTCGGGAGTCCTCTACTCCTTGATCGAGATCGCTTGGCGGGGGCATTGCCGAACCGCCTCGCGGATTAACTCCTCGTTCTCCGGAGTGACTTCCGGCTGAAGCACCGTCAGCATGTCGTCATCGCCCAAGTGGAAAACCTCGGGGATGATGCCCATGCACACTCCGTTGCTTTCGCAGAGCCCGAAGTCGACTTCCACCTTTTTCATCGCAACACCCTCACCGGTACGTTCTGCCAGCCCACGACGTTTTGCATGTTGACGCGTTTACAGCCCTCCCAATCGACTTCGTAACGCGGCATGAAGTCCAGCAGCTTCTCCAGGGCGATCGCGCTTTCCATGCGAGCCAGGGCCGCCCCCAGACAGCTGTGAACTCCATATCCGAAGCCGACATTCAGCGCTTCATGCGGATCGCGGTCGATGTCGAACTTGTCGGGATCGGTCCACGCCTCCGGATCCCGATTGGCCGAGCCGCCGATCAAGAAAACCGGTTTGCCCGCCGGAATCGTGCCGCCGTGCAGGGTCACCTCTTTGCGCGAGCAGCGCACGTTGTATTGCGACGGCGCCTCATAGCGCAACAGTTCTTCCACCGCTGCAGGGATCTTGCTGCGGTCGTCGAGCAGCTTCTGCCACTGGTCGGGGTTTTGCGCAAAGACCACCGCCGCATTGCCGATCAGCTTGGTCACGGTCTCAGCGCCGGCACCACCCAACAGTGTTGCGAACCCGGCGATCTCGACGTCGTCGAGCCCGGTCATCTCCCCGTTCTCCCGCTCGATCTCAGCCGTGATCAGCTTGGTGAACAGGTCATCGCGCAGATCGTTGCGCCGCTCTTGAACCAGGCTGAGATAAAACATGGCGGTCTCGATGTTGGCCTGCATACCAGCCTCACTCGGCTCGATCTGCCCGGGCTCGCGGTGCAGCGACTCGTCAATCCACAGCCGGATCTTCTGCCGGTGTTCCGGCGGCACGCCGAGCATCGTGGTGATCACTTCGACGGGGAAGGGTGCCGAGAAGTCCTGTACGACGTCGAAATGATCGGGGTTGGCGGCATTGAGGAAACGCTCAATGGTCTCGGTGACCATCTGCTTTTGCGACTGGATCGCTCGCGGGGTGAACACCTTATTGAGCAGGCTGCGCATGTGGCGGTGTTCCGGCGGGTCCATGAAGATAATCGACTTCGGGTGCGGAACTTGCCCGGACCGCACCATGGCCAGGTCGACTCCCCGTGCCGACGAATACGTGTCGTAGTCCCTGAAGGCGGCAGCCACGTCGGCGTGCCGGGTCAGCGCGTAAAAGTCGTACTTCTCGTCGTAATAGACCGGGGCTTCCTCACGCATCCGTCGGTACATCTCGTAGGGGCTGTTGAAGAATTCCTCGGAGAACGGGTCGAAGACGACTTTCGACTTGGTCACTGACTCCTCCTCAGCGGCGGATTTGCGGGCTGGACCGTTACAGCGGAATGGGTGACTGTAACGCTAACGGTAGCGTGTTCCTGGGCGGAGGGGAACCACCGGATCGATTACGCCATCAAGCAAGCCGAGGTCGCTACCGAGCTCGGCGGTGATCGTCCTGACGACGGCGACGTCTTTGCCCACGAAGTCGCCCACGGTTTCGACGAACGACCTGACGGATCCGCGCGCGGCCACGATGCTCAGCACCCGGCTCGCAGCGCTGCCATGGGGAAGTGCGGTGAGCAGTATGGATTCCTGCACGCCGAGCCGTGTGCCGAGCTGCACGGATTCGGCGAGCAGCCCGATCTGGGCGGCGAAGAGCGCGTTGTTGACCAGTTTCACCTTCTGCCCGGCGCCAATCGGTCCGACGTGCAGGACGGGATCGGCATAACAGCCCAATACCGGGCGCAGCCCGGCCACTGTGTCGTCGGACCCGCCCACGAACAGCGTCAGGTTGCCGGCTGCCGCGTCGTGCGGGCCTCCGCTGACCGGGGCGTCGGCTGCGGCGGCCGCCTCCGCCGCCTCAGACACCGCCGTTGCCCCCAATTGGCCGACGGCGGACCGTTTCTCGGCGGTTCGGGCCAGGGCACGCACCTCGTGGCCGGTGTCCACGAGGCGGCCCACCATGGGACCGCCCATTCGGCCCGCACCGATGAACCCAATCCTCACCGCGGGTGCTTCATCAAGGTAAGCGCCGCGTCGGCGGCGTCGAGCACTGCACCGGGTGACGTCGATGCGCGCTCGGCCAGATCGGCCACCAGCCGGACGTCCTTTTGCAGCAGCGAACCCGCGTATCCGGCGAGGCGGTCCAG
Source organism: uncultured Mycobacterium sp. (assembly GCF_964249325.1). Lineage (NCBI taxonomy): Bacteria > Bacillati > Actinomycetota > Actinomycetes > Mycobacteriales > Mycobacteriaceae > Mycobacterium > uncultured Mycobacterium sp. The sequence goes on from NZ_CAXUCH010000013.1 coordinate 13,439, forward strand.
ACCGCCGACTCCACCAAGAGCGTTGAGGGCAAAACTGTTTCCACTACCGCGGGATATGACTTCGATGAGACCCTCTGGCGAGACGCCAAGCGCTTGGCCGAGTGCCAGCGTGGTAGCGGCCGTGGCCAGGTTGGCGGTGAACAACAGGTTGTTGAGCAGCTTGGTGGTTTGTCCGGAGCCCAGCTCGCCGAGGTAGACCACGGGATCGGCGTAGGTTTCGAACACCGGCTTGCACCGCTCGACCACGTCGGCGTCACCGCCGACCATCACCAGCAGCTGGCCTTCCGCCGCCGCGCCGCCACCACCGCTGACTGGCGCGTCGACCACTGAGACGCTATGTGCTGCAGTCCTTTTCGCTAGCTCGTGGCAGGTGTTGGGGTGGACGGTGCTGTGTACGGCGATCACGCTGCCGGGCTTCAAACCGGCCAGCACGCCGCGTTCGCCGCAGGCGACCTGGTCGACATCGGCGTCACCGACCACGCACAGGCATACCAGGTCACTTTCGGCGGCAAGCTCGGCAGGAGACCCGGCAACCTTCGCCGCGGTGTCGGCGAACGGCTCGAGCGACGCCGGCCGGCGCGCCCACAACGTCGTCGGGTAACCGGCGTCGATGATCCGCCGTGCCATGGGACCGCCCTGGCTGCCCAATCCGATGAATCCGACATGCATCAACCGGCCTCCAAATCGACATCGGTCGTCGCGTTCGCCACCGCTGGGTTCTCGCGAGCGACGACGCACTCCGCCACGAACGAAAAAACCTTCAGGTGGTAGGCGGCGGCGGTATAGCCGAGGCTGAGATTGTGTCCGGCTGCGACTTGTTCGTTGAGGGCGAAGCGGGGTGACGCCGAGAACATGGCGGCGATCTCAGCCAACGCCGCCGAGTCGGACTGCCAGACCCGCTCATGCTCGGCGACGCTGAACTGCACCGGTACACGTACCCGGGCCGCAAGCGCCGGAAAGTCTTGGTGGGCCCAGCTTGTCACCACCGTCTCCTCATAGGCGGGAGCGGTCGAGGAATTGGTGATCCCTGTCAGCACGTCGGGGGGATACAGCCGCGTCGGGTGCCACAACAGCTCACGGAGGCCCGCCGGGCGGTGCTCGCGCGTCGCTGTCTTGAGCACCTCGCGGCTCGCCGGGTGATAGTGCCGACCCGTGCCGGCCAGTTCGATCCCAAGCAGTTGGTCGCCGCGCTCGTCGGCGGCCATCCGGAGAGCCAACTCACACCCGCCTGAATGTGCCATCACAAACAAACCCGCACCCCGCGGCCGCTCACCGAGAATGCGGTCGACGGCCGCATAGCCGAGGTCGACCCGCTGCTCGGGTTGGGCCATCGCCTCCGAGTACGGCCCAGAGGCGCCGTAGCCAGGACGGTCCAGCGCGATCACGGTGAATCCCAAAGCGGCGCCGAGCCGCAGCAAGGACAGCGACGGGTGGCCGGGGCAGTCGAAGTACAAGCAGGTGGTGCCACCGCCATGCAAGGCCACCACCACGGCCCGCGGTTGCCCTACCTCGGCGAGCAAGCCCGACATCGGCACGCCGTCGACGTTGACGACCCGAGGACGCGGATCGGAGTGGCTCATGCGTCGGCTCGCAGCAGAAGCACACCGCTGGGCGTGAGGCCGCCGCTACTGACTACGCCGACGCGGGCGCCGACAACTTGTCGGTCGCCGGCCTCCCCGCGCAGCTGGCTGACCGCTTCGTGCAGCAAGCCCATGCCATGGGTGCGGCCGTGAGATAGCTGGCCGCCGTGCGTGTTTAGTGGCAATAGGCCGTCGCGGGCGATGTTCTTGCCGCCGTCCAGAAAGTCCTTGGCCTCACCGATTCCGCAGAAGCCCAGCGCCTCGATCCACGACAGGCAATTCATGGTGAAACCGTCGTACAGTTCGGCGATGTCGGCGTCCTCTGGCGTCAGCGAGGTGCGCGACCACAGGTGGGCTGCCTGGGCCAACACCTGCGGCTCGTGGGTCAAAGTGCTTTGATCCCAGTCGATCCGCTCGATGATCTGCGTCCCGACCGCCTCCACCAGCACTGGTGGCTTGGCAAGGCCGCGGGCGGCGTCGACCGCGGACACGATGACGGCGATCGCCCCGTCACACGGCACGTCACAGTCGTAGAGACCAAAAGGCGTCGTGATCGGGCGCGCGTTGATGTAGTCCTCCATCGTCATCGGCTCGCGATAGATCGCCGTCGGGTTGACTCAGCGTTGGCCCGCTGGTTCAAGGCGATCCAGCCCAGCGTCTCCTTCGTCGTCCCGTACCGATGCATGTGCCGCTGGGCGTTTTGCGCCAGAGTGTGCGCCGCCGATGTGGCGCCAAATGGAATGAGCCAGCTGGTGGTTCGGCCGCCGGGCGGTGCAATCTTGCCCTGCTTCATCAGCTCGTTGTAGGTGGCCTCCCACAGCGTCCGGAAGCACAGCACATGGCGGGCCAGCGACGCGCGGCCAGATACCGCCCGCACGCCTAGGTTGTGGGAGCGGCAATACCGGCACACCGGCGCGGGCGGATCGATCAGTGCGCGGCAGTCTACGCATTCCTGGAAACGCAGCTTCCCGTCGGCGCCTGAGGTCCAGAAGAATTCGTTGTCTTGTGTGTGCAGAGGTAGCGGGCGTCCGGTCAACGGGTGAACCCCCACTCCGCTTCGTTCTCTTCTGTTTTGAGATGGGCAGTGGGATCATCTTCAGGGCCGCTCGACGGCTGCCGGGTGTCGTAGGGTCGGTACTCACCGACCTCCATGATCGCGTGCACCGGGCAGTCCAGCAGCGCCCGCATGACCGCGTGGTGATCCTCGTCGGCGACGGTGCCGTCCCCGATCAGCGACGCATATCCCCAATCGTCGAGCGAAAAGTACTTCGGCGCATGCTTGGCGCAGATGCCGAATCCGTCGCAGAGAGTGCGGTCCAGCCGGATCGTCATGCGTTCGCTCATCTCCGCGTCACCGCTTCCACCTCGTAGGGACGATCAGCCCGAAATACGCCGATACGGCAAGGCTGGCAAGCGTTGTCGAGATGACGCTCCACGGCGTGCGGGAATTGGTCGAGCAGGCTGGCCGCCATGTTGGTTGCGGCGTCCAGCGTCGCGCACGCGCCGCGACCGCGCAACATCACCGACCAGCGACGCAGCCGCGCGAGGTCCTCGCCGGTCGCCGCCCCGTCACGGAGTGCCCCGACCACGGCGGCCATCGCGGCGGTGCCGTTGAAACACGACCCGCACTGGCCGGCGTTTTCTCGATCGAAGTACGCCAATACCGACGCGGCGACCGCAACCGCGCAGTCGTCAGTGAGCACCGAAATCGCCCCGGCGCCCAGCCCGCTGCCGAGCCCGCGCACCGTCTCGTGGTCCAAGGTGGCGTCGAGGACGGTGCGGTTGAGCATTCCGGCGAAATAGCCGCCCATCAGGGCGCCGCTGACTTGGTCCGAGGAAAACCCGTGCAGGGCAAGCAACTCCGTGAACGGCAGGCCGTGCGGAAGCTCGTAGAGACCGGCTGGCCGGCCGGCGCCGGTGATCGTCATCAAGAAAGTGCCCGGTGACATCGACGTGCCCTGGTTGCGGAACTCTGCCGAGCCGTACTGCAGCAGATACGGCAGATTAGCCAGGGTTTCGACGTTGCTCACCAGAGTGGGCCGTCCGCCGACGCCCTGTTGGAATGGGCGCGGCGGCTTGTCGGTGGGCTTGACCGGGCCGCCGTTGAGTGCGCGGACGGCGGCAGTCTCTTCTCCGGCCACATATCCCGCATCGACCGTCCATACGCGCACCGGCACAACCACAGTGCCGACGTCGGCTTCGGCGAGTGCGGCTTCGACGCTGCGGGCAGATTCCGGATCGGAGACGTAGACGTATGCGCAGTCGGCGGCCACGATCGCTGCGGCCAGCCGCAGCCCGTCCAGGATCAAATGGGGCCGGTGGCGCAGTAACCAACGGTCCTTGATCGACGCCGGTTCGCCCTCTTCGCCGTTGGCGACCACAACCGTGCCTAGGCCGCTGCGTAGCCCGTTGTCGCGCACTGCACGCAACTTCACCGCGAGAGGGAACGCTGCACCGCCGCGGCCCAACAATCCACCGCGCTCGACCTCCTCGAGCAGGTCGTCGGCGGACCGGAGGGGCCGGTAACCCCCGGCATCGCGGTAGGCCGGATAGTCCTCACGCCCTGGCTGCTCGCGCAGCAGCCGCGGCGCGCACCCGGACCAGGCGGCGCTGGTGATTTGCGGGGCGGTGGTTTCCATCAGCGGGCTCTCGTTAGGCTTTCGACATGCGAACCGCGGTGGTGCGGGTCAACGTCGACCCATCCGGCGAGCTGGCTCCCGCGCAACTGAGCCAGGGCATGACGGCGCTTTGCAGGCTTGCCGACGAAATCGGCGTCGGCGTGGTCGACAAGCCGGTTGGCGACCGTGAAGTGCAACTTCTGATCGCCGGCAGTGATGCCGACACTGTCAAACAGACGGCAACTGAGCTGTGCGCCAGTGCTTTCGGGACCACTCCGCGTGCCGGAGTGATCACCTACGTCAGCAGAGGAACCGACGACGACGCCCATGGCGTGCTGTCGGGCTTCGGTCTCACCGGTCAAATCAGCCGCATTCCTGGCGACGACGGCTACGACGTCGTCTACGTGACACTGAGCCAAGCCGATTTGGAGCGGGTGCCGGAAAGCCGGATCCATACCGCCCTGGAAGCCTCGCTCAACTGCGAAGTCCACATCCTCACGAAGTAGCATCAGGAGCCCAAGAATTCCAGGATCGCGGGCGCGGCCTGCACCCATGTGTCGAACATGTTGAACTGCTTCACTTTTCCCGCGGCACGCTCTTCTGCGGCGCGCTCCCAGGCATCCTCGGGCCAGGGCGGGTCGATGAGCTTCGACCCCTTGATCAGACAGCTGACTTCCAGTGACGTCCGCTTGGGATGATCCCAGTCGTTCTCGCCGCCGCGGATGATCAGGGTGGGAACCGTGATCCGGTCGAACATTTCGTCGTCGACACCGGGAATGGTCTGCCCCGGCTTGGAGACGAACGCGTTGAGCCAGCGCAACATCACCTTGAGGAACTCGTCGCGGTCGAAATCAAGGAATCGCTGTTTGTTGTTCGGGTTCTCCTCGATGCGTTCGCGCCATTCCGGGACCTTCACAACCCCTTCCATGCCGGTTCCGCGCGCCGCGAGAATGCTCGGAATTACGTAGTAGGAGCCAAGGACAAACGTGCCGTAGATGCCACCGACGATGTTCCACACCACCAGCTTGGTGACGAGCTCGGGGTAAAGCATTGTCGTCAACATCGAATCGCGCGCACCGCCCGAGCCGCCAGCGATAATGCAGGGGCCGAGGTCGAGTTTGGTCAGCAGGCCATGCAGGGTCTCGGCGCGCATGTGCGATTCGCTTTGCCCGTAGAACTGGACATCCGAGGCGCCGCAGTTGGGCCGATCCCACAGTAGAACGCGATAGCCGCCCTCGACCAATGCCTCGGCCAGTGGCCGAAGTCCGGGGATTTCCTTGCTGAATCGACCGCCGGGGGTCAGCACGATCAGATCACCTGAGCCGCCGAGGATCTCGTAGACGACGTTGCCGCCGTTCACTTCAACAGAGGACACCAGCCGCTCCTGTCATGGCGACGCTCCTCCTCATCGCTTCGCTCTGCATGGTCGCGTGTCACGCCTGCACCAGCACGTCGTTGCCCACCACTCGGACCGGGTAGGTGCGAATGCTCCACTCCGGTTTGACTACGGTCGTGCCGGTGGCGAGCTCAAAACCCCATTGGTGCCAGGGACAGTAGATGTACTCCTGGTCGCGCACCATGACGGCGTCGCCGGGAGCGTTCTCGTCGACGACGGTGCGGCCGCGGATCCGCCCGGAACACAGCGGACCGCCTTGGTGGGGGCAGTAATTGGCGATCGCATAGAAGGTGCCGTTGACGTTGTAGACACCGACACCGTGGCGGCCGATCGGCACCAGCTTGTGTGTGCCCGGCGGGATTTCGTCCACCGTGGCGACGACATGTTCGCGGCCCTGGGCCAGCCGGGGCCGTGTGGTCTCGACGGGCATCTAGAACACCCGCACCTGGCCTTCGAGGACGGGAACCGTCTCGGGCAGGTGATAAGTCGCGATGCCGTTTTTGAACATGACGGCTTCACGGGCCGCTTTGGGCAGGTGCTTGACCAGCCAGCGCGGGTCGTCGAAGGTCCAGTGCGGGTAGTCCGAGGAGTACAGCAGGATCTTGTCGCACTCCATCCACTCCAGCGCACGAGTCAGCTCAGTCTTGTCCGCCGGGTAGTCCAGCGGCTGGGTGGTGAACTTGATGTGCTCCTTGACGTATTCCGACGGCTTGCGCTTGATGTCCATCCGTGACTTGCGGGCTTCATAGATGGCGTCCATCCGCCACATCAGCGGCAGCACCCACGTGAAGGCGTGTTCAACGAACACGATCCGCAGAGTGGGGAAGCGGTCGAAGACGCCGTCAAAGATCAAGCTCATCACCTGATTCGCGGCCAGCAGCGAATAGGTGACCATGAAATCGTGGTTGTAGCTGGGGAACCCGACCGGTGGCATGGGCAGCATCTCGTAATTGCTGCGCGACAGGTGGCAGCTCACCACGATGTCGTGTTTGGTGGCCGCTGCCCACACCGGGTCGTACATCGGGTGACCCCACGACGGCCGCGGCTCGGCCTTGAGCAAAATCTGCGCCATGTAAGGGTGGCCGGCCCACCGCTCGATTTCGCGGGCCGCGCCGTGGGGATCCTCGATGGCCACGCAGATCGACCCGCGCCAGCGCTGGTGCCAGTTGTTGTGGCTGTCTAGCCAGTGGTTGGCCTGCCAGTCGTTGAGGGCAGACGACATCGCCTGGTGCGCTTCGGGTAGCCGCGGAGTCCGCGCCCCTGGCTCCAAGATCGCGATGTCGGAGCCCGCCTCCATGATCAGTTGCCGAAACGCCATATCCGGGTCACTGCCGGGAAATTCGCCGTCGGGCGGGAAAGTATCCACCCGCATGGCGTACGAGTGCGCGTAATCGGGAGCGTCGTAGTAGATCAGCTCACCGACCTTGTGGTCGAGGAAGAACTTGCTGCGCCACGGCTCAGGGATGTATTGGACCAGCTCGCCGCGTTTGGGTACGGGGTGAACGTCGGAATCGACGCATCGGACGGCGATTTGCTCCTTCGCGGGAACCCGTTCCTGGGTCTGTATCAGCGTCATCGTGGTCTCCCTTGTCCTACTACGTCTACTGTGCGGCCAACTGTGCCGGAATGTCTATGCCGTACAGCTCGGCGGCGTTGCGCCAGCACACCTTTTCGCGTTGCTCGGCGGTGAGCGCTTTGGGCAGCTTCTGGACATCCCAGCAGTGCCAGTGCGGGTAGCTCGAGCCAAACATGACCATGTCGTCTTTTCCGGTGAAGCCGAACCATTGGTCGGCGAACTCGGCCTCGCCCGGACCGTCGAGCCCGCCCGCGACGAAGTAGAGATGCCCAGGCAGGTAGTCACTCGGAATCCGCGGTGCCCACGGCGTCTGTTCCAGATGCGGGCGCCCGAACGTGTCCATCCGCCACATGAACGGCGTCACGAAATCGGCTGCACCGTCGGCCCAGACGAACTTCAGCGTGGGGAACCGCTCGAACACGCCTTCGGCGATCATGTTCATCAAGTGGTACAGGTAATTCAGCGCCATGAAGCTGACGTACTGCTCGTAAGTACGGGTATGGCCCGACGGCGTCGGCGGAAAGCCGATCCCTTCGCCGGTCTCGATGTGCACAGCCACCGGAAGGTTCGCGTCGGCCGCGGCTTCCCACAACGGCCAGAACTGCGGCTTGCCGTAGAGCTCACGGGACTGCAGCGGAACACCGATCTGCACGACACGGGAGTGGTCCTTGTATTTCGCGAGCTCGCGCAGCGCACCGGCGATGTCATCGGGATTGAGCCGGATGGTGCCGCGGAACCGCTTTCCGTACTGGTTGTGCTCCAGCCAGCGCGACACCATCATCTCGTTGTGCGCCGCGCATAGTGCGCTGCCCAGATGCCGGTCAGGCATGATGCCGCGGCCCATCGGATGCAGGACCGCGACGTCGACGCCGCGCTCGTTGAACAGATGGTTGCCGACGAAATCGGGATCTGAGCCGGGATAGCCGCGATCCAGCCCGCGGGTATCGCGCGCGTACTCGCCACCCGGCGCCCCGTACGAGTCCATCTCGTAGTCGGGGAAGCCGCGGCTTTTGAACGGCTCACGCAGGAAGTTGCGGAGGTCAGGGGTGGACGCGAAAAAAATGTGCACGCTCGCGTCGACAACTGGCGTCCGCGTCCCGTCAAAGTGTTCGATCACGAAGGCCACCTCCCGGTTCCGGCGCCCAGCCGGGGCCCGGTCCGGTCATACGCTAGGTAATCTAACATTCTCGCTTCCCGGCTATCAACGGATTTCCCGTAAGCATTTCGATTAATCGCCCGGCGCGTGCGACGTAGCCAACGGTAAGTAAAACTCTTCTATTACGAGAATAGCATTCTGACGCGGTGCCGGGCGGCCTCGGCCTTGTCGTACCGCGTCAAGGGCGGCGCCGACTGCGTCGGGTGCACGCCGCGGGAGCAGGTCCTCTCGCGTCTGCTGAGACGCCGACTTTCGATAGTGAGAATGCTATTCTCAGACGGTCGGTGACCACAGCGAGGAGCCGGGTGACGATGCTTTTGGAGGTCGATGCTGACCAGCGGCTGCGGCAGGACACGGTGCGCGATGTCGTCACCAAGCAATGTCCGCCGTCGCTGGTGCGCAGCGTAGCCGAGGACGGCGTCGACCCCACCCCGTTGTGGAAGTCCTATGTGGATCTGGGCTGAACGGAGCTGAGCGACCCGGCCAGTACGGTCGAGTTGGCCATCGTGCTCGAAGAGTTTGGGCCGCGCCACCGACCCGACCCCGTTTCTGGCCACCATGACCCATTTCGTGCCGTTGGCCGGCGGCCGCTTCGATCCGCACGAGTCGGGCACCGCCGTATACGACGGGGTGTCCGCGCATCGGGATGGCGAGGGATGGGTGCTGGAGGGCACGGCCCGCCACGTCCTCGACGGTGACCGGGTCGACCGGTTGGCGGTGGTGACAGACGCGGGGGTCTTCGTCGTCGGGGCGGCTGAGGGGTCTGCCCGCCGCAGTTGGGTTTTCGACCCGGTGTTGCATGTCGCCGAGGTGTCGTTCCCTGGGGTGCGGGTGCCCGACAATGCTCGGGTCAAAATCGACGCCGAGCGTGCCTACCATGTCGCGTTGACCGGGATGGCGATGACGATGGTCGGGGCGTGCCAACGCATCCTCGATTTGGTGCTCGACCATGTCCGCAGCCGCCACCAATTCGGGTTACCGATCGGCTCGTTTCGAGCGGTCCAGCACAAGGCGGCCGACATGCATGTGGCGATCGACCGGGCCCGCGCGTTGGGATATTTTGCAGCACTGACTATTTCGGCGGCCGACCCGCGGCGGCGGCTAGCGGCCGCAATGGCCAAGACATCGGCAGGAGAGTGTCAGGCGCTGGTTTTTCGCCACGGCCTGCGGCTGTTTGGGGCGATGGGATTCAGCTGGGAAAACGATCTGCAGTTCGCGCTCAAGCAAGCAAAGGCAGGCGAACTCATGCTGGGTGGCGCCGCCGAGCATCGGGCGATGATCGCGGAGGAGTACCGTGCAGCTGACTTTTGATGCCGACATCGAAGCCTTCCGGGCGGAGTTCGTTCGCATTCCTCGACGAGCATTTGCCCGGCGCGGCAGAGACTTTGGAGCGGCAGCGGTCGGTTTCGCATATGCCGGCATGGGCGCGCAGATAGCAGCGGCTGCTGTTCGACAACGGCTGGCTGCTGCCTGGTCAACCGCCAGAGTTCGGCGGCCGCAACGCCACCGTGTTGCAGCAGTTCGTGCACCTCGAGGAGCTGTGCCGACGGCGGATCTACCACAGCTTCAACCCGCAGAGGGTGAATATCGTTGCGGCGTCGCTGTTGTCGTTCGGCACCGATGAGCAGAAGCGCCGGTGCGCGGTGCCGATTTTGCGTGCGGAGATCACCGCATCGCTGGGGATGAGCGAGCCGAGCGCCGGCTCGGATCTGGCTTCGCTGCGCACCCGCGCTGTGCGCGACGGCGATTACTACGTCGTCAATGGGCAGAAGGTGTGGACGTCCGGAGCCCATGACGCCGACGTGTTGCTGACCTTCGTGCGCACCGATCCCAATGTCCCAAAGCACAAAGGGATTAGCGCGTTTTTGATCCCGACCGAAACCCCGGGTGTGGTGCGTCGGCCGTTCCCGTCGATCTGCAGCCGCGACGACCTGGATTTCAACCAGGTGTTCTTCGCCGATGTGCGGGTGCCGGCGGAAAACCTGGTCGGACAGGAGAACCAGGGCTGGCGGGTGGCCAACTGCTCACTGGGCCACGAGCGCACGATGATGTGGCTGGGTTTCGCCGACGGGATCCGCCGCCGGTAACGACGGCCGTCCTCACTTCGTGGCCCTCCCCGCATGCGTGGCCGCTTCAAACATCAAGAACATCCCTTTCGATTATGAGAACCGTACTCTCGCATCGGACCTTCTCGCAAGATTCTGAACTAACGGTCTTGAAATGCGCAGATGCTCCCTGTGATGGGCGAGGCCAGGTGGTGGCGGGGCTTGTCAATCGCGTCGTTCGCCCTTGAGTTCGCGCTTCCTGAATGTAAGATTCGCCCCGGATGAGAATCAAATTATCCACGTGTTTAGGAGGCGGCAGTGCCATCGCAGGACTCGGCAGTGACCATCGCGGCAGGTGGCGGGTCCTCGGGTGCCTTGTCTGAGTCTCAGGTCTCGGATGACTTGCCGGCCGACCGGCGGCTGCTCATCGACGGCCGGCTCGTCACCGTAGGCCGGACCTTTCCCTCGGTCAATCCGGCGACCGGCGAAATCCTCGGCTACGCCCCCGACGCGGGCCTGGCCGAAGCTGAAGCCGCCATCGCGGCCGCCCGCCGCGCGTTCGACACCACGAGCTGGCCAACCGACGTCGATTTCCGGATCCATTCCCTCGACCAGCTGCATCAGGCACTGCTCGAGCATGCGGAGGAATTGCGCGAACTGACGATCGCCGAGGTCGGCGCTACTCGGGCGCTGACCCACGGGCCTCAGCTTGACGAGCCGATCGGGATTGTCCGCTACTACGCCGACCTGCTGCGCACCTACCCGATGACCGAGGACCTCGGCGAAATCGAATCGCGGGGCATGCGCCGTTACCGCTGGGTAGAGAAGGAAGCCGCCGGTGTGGTCGGCGCCATCATCGCCTACAACTATCCCGATCAGCTGGCGCTGGCGAAGCTGCCTCCGGCCTTGGCCGCGGGATGCACAGTCGTACTCAAGGGCGCACCGGACACGCCGCTGGTCACGCTCGCGCTGGGTGAGCTGATCGCCAACCACACGGATATCCCGGCCGTTGTGGTGAACGTGCTCAGTTCGTCGGATCCGGCGGTCGGCGCCGCGCTGACCACCAGCCCCGACGTCGACGTCATTACCTTCACCGGTTCGACGGCCACCGGCCGCAAGATCATGGCCGCGGCCGCCGAAACGGTCAAGCGGGTCTTCCTCGAGCTGGGCGGCAAGTCGGCGGTGATCATGCTCGACGACGCCGACTTCGCCATGGCGAGCATGTTCGCGGCCTTCAGCATGTGCAGCCACGCGGGACAAGGTTGTGCGTTGACGTCTCGGCTGCTGGTGCCCAGGAAGCACCACGACGAGATCGTCGAGCTGATCGCACAGAACTTCGCCAAGGTGCGTCACGGTGACCCGGCCGATCCCAATACCTATATGGGTCCGTTGATCAACGAGCGCCAGCGCGACAAGGTCGATGGGATGGTCCAGCGGGCCGTCGCGGCCGGGGCGAATCTCGTGACGGGCGGCAAAAAGATTGATCCGGGTTTCTTCTATGCACCCACCCTGCTGACCAACGTCGGTCCCGACAGCGAGATCGCCCAAGAGGAGATTTTCGGGCCGGTGCTGGTGGTCATCGCCTTCGATGATGACGAGGACGCCGTACGCATCGCCAACCACTCGATCTATGGGCTTTCCGGTTCGGTGTTCGGCAGCCAGGACCGGGCGCTCGCGGTGGCGCGCCGGATCCGCACCGGCACGCTGTCCATCAACGGCGGCAACTACTTCGCGCCGGACGCCCCGTTCGGAGGCTTCAAGCAGTCCGGAGTCGGTCGCGAGATGGGGGTTGCCGGGCTCGAAGAATTCCTGGAGCGCAAGACGCTGGCTATGCCTGTTGGCCCCGCCGCTGGGGTGGTCGGATGACGCCGCTGGAAGGCATCCGGGTTCTCGAAGTCGCCATGTACGGCTTTGTGCCATCGGCAGGTGCAGTGCTCGCCGAGTGGGGGGCCGACGTCATCAAGGTCGAACACGCGGTGACAGGCGACCCGCAGCGCGGGCTGCGGCAGACCGGCATGCTGCGGGTGGAGGGCGATCCCAACCCGAACATCGAGCATGCCAACCGCGGCAAGCGCAGCATTGGCCTGGATATGTCGGTGCCCGAAGGCAAGGACGTGCTCTACGAACTGGCTCGCCGGTCGGATGTTTTCTTGACCAGTTTCTTGCCCGGGCATCGCAAGAAGTTCGGCATCGATGTCGACGACATCCGCGCCGTCAACCCCACCATCATCTACGCCCGTGGTAGTGCGTTCGGCCCGCGCGGCGCAGAGTCCGGCAAGGGCGGCTACGACATGACCGCGTTTTGGTGCCGGGCCGGAACCGCGGCCACCATCACCCCCGTCGGGATGGAGGGCATGATCGGGCCACCCGGGCCGGCTTACGGCGACACCATCTCCGGCACCAACCTCGCCGGTGGCATCGCGGCGGCGCTGCTCAAACGGGAACGCACCGGCGAACCGTCGATCGTCGATGTCTCACTGCTCGGCAGCGGCCTCTGGTCGCTCGGGCACACCGTGGCCTTGACAGTGCACCTCGGACAACGACTGGAAGCCCCGCCCCCGGGTGTGCACGGGGCGCCCAACAACCCGTTGGTGGGGCTGTACACGACGGCAGACAACCGCTACATCTCTTTCGTGATGATGCAGCCGACCAAGTTCTGGGCCGACGTGTGCCGGCACATCGATCGGCCGGAACTGGCCGACGATCCCCGATTCGCCACCGACGAGCAGATCGCCGCCAACACGGCCGAGGCGGTGAAAATTTTGACCGAAGCAATCGGCACTCGCACCCTCACCGAATGGACCGAACGTTTTGTGAGCCTGTCGGGTCCCTGGGCGCCGGTGCAGGACACGTTGCAGGCCGCCAACGACGCGCAGATCCGGGCGAACCGATATATAGTGCAGGCCGGTGAATTGGAACTGGTGGCCAACCCGGTGCAGTTCGATGTGTCGGCTCCGCACACTCGGCCGGCACCTGGATTCGCCGAGCAGACCGACGATATCTTGATAGAACTCGGATTCGACTGGGACCGCATCATCGAGCTGAAGACGGCCGGCGCCGTCACCTAGATGTGGGGACCTGATGCCATGCTTCACTTCTCGTGGCACTGACGTGCCGTACCGGCATATTAGTTGCTACCGACCGGTAACCACCCGGGTACCGCCGAGTTTGAGTTTCCTGTTACAGATTCGCATTTCGCACCCCGGAGGCCACGCCGTGGGTCATAATCGCGAGACGCGTGACGAAGTTCGGGGCCTACTCCTTTATTGACGAGTCCTGACGCTGACCGCAAGCAAGGAGGGCGCGCCGTGAGGAGGTTGCCGTCGTGACGCCAGGGGTCGCATTGGCGCGCAACGTTGATCGTTCGGCAGCGGTGTCGGCGTGACCGTTGCGGGAGGAGGGGGAATCGGTGGCGAATAGGGCGGCTGATCGCGACCGCTGGTCTTCAGGCGTCAATATGCCGAAGGGCTTCTCCGAAGCGATGCAGGCCGTGGGCGGGCTGGCCTCGATGTCGGGGGACGCGCTGAGATTCGTGTTCCGCCGGCCGTTTCAGTGGCGAGAGTTCCTGGATCAGTGTTGGTTCATCGCCCGTGTTTCATTGGCTCCCACCTTGATGGTGTCCGTACCGTTGACTGTTCTGGTCAACTTCATTCTCAACATCCTGCTGCGCGAATTGGGCGCCGCGGATCTGTCCGGTGCGGGTGCCGCGTTCGGCGCGGTCACCCAGGTCGGGCCGCTGGTGACGGTGTTGGTCGTGGCAGGGGCGGGCGCCACCGCGATGTGCGCCGATCTGGGTTCACGCACCATTCGCGAAGAAATCGACGCGATGGAGGTGCTGGGCATCAACCCGGTGCAGCGTTTGGTGACGCCCCGGATGCTGGCGGCCGGGCTAGTGGCGCTGCTGTTGAACAGCCTCGTGGTCATCATCGGCATCCTGGGCGGCTACACCTTCTCGGTGTTCATCCAAAGCGTCAACCCCGGCGCGTTCGCCGCCGGCATCACCCTGTTGACCGGCGTGCCGGAGATGATCATCTCCTGCGTCAAGGCCTTGTTGTTCGGCTTAATTGCCGGGCTGGTGGCCTGTTACCGGGGACTGAGCATTACCGGCGGGGGGGCCAAAGCCGTGGGCAACGCCGTCAACGAAACCGTGGTATACGCATTCATGGCGCTCTTCGTCGTCAACGTCGTGGTCACCGCCATCGGAATCCGATTCACGACCAAGTGATTGGAGACACGCGATGACGGTCAAGACACTGAGAGCCACCTACCCCAGGACCTTCCGGGCGCTCGACCAATTTCGCAAGCCCGCCGATGCTGTCGGCGCGGTCGGCGATCACGTCTTGTTCTACGGTAGGGCGCTTGCCGGGATGCCGTTCGCGACGGTCCACTACCGGCGAGAAGTAATCCGTCTCATTGCCGAAATCAGCATGGGCGCAGGGACTCTGGCACTGATCGGCGGCACCGTTGTGATCGTCGGCTTCTTGACGATGGCTGCGGGCGGCACGTTGGCGGTTCAAGGGTATAGCTCGCTGGGCAATATCGGCATCGAAGCACTGACCGGGTTCTTGGCGGCGTTCATCAACGTCCGCATCTCGGCCCCCGTGGTCGCGGGAATCGGCTTGGCAGCTACCTTCGGTGCCGGCGTCACCGCGCAATTGGGCGCCATGCGCATCAACGAAGAAGTCGATGCGCTGGAAACCATGTCGATTCGGCCGATTTCGTATTTGGTCAGCACCAGGATCATGGCGGGCTTGATCGCGATCACTCCCGTTTACAGCATTGCCATCGTCCTGTCGTTCGTCGCCAGCCAGTTCACCACCGTCGTCCTGTTCGGCCAATCGGGTGGCCTCTACAACCACTACTTCGATGCATTCCTGTACCCGTACGACTTGTTGTGGTCGTACTTGCAGGCCGTACTGATGGCGCTGGCTGTTTTGTTGATCCATACCTACTACGGCTATTTCGCGGGTGGCGGGCCAGAGGGTGTCGGGGTCGCCACCGGCAACGCGGTCCGTACGTCGCTCGTCGTCGTGGTATCGGTGACACTGCTGGTCGCGCTATCCATATACGGCACCAACGGACACTTCAACCTGTCGGGATAAGGGAAAGCGCCTAGGAAGACGATGTCACACAATGCGATACGCGTACTCGCCGGTTTGGTGGCCGTCGTCGTCATTGTCGGGATTGTCGCCGTTGCGGTCGGTATGTTCCAGGGCAGTTTCGCCACTACCGTGCCCGTCACCGTGGTTTCGCCGCGCGCCGGGCTGGTAATGAACAAAGACGCCAAGGTGAAGTTGCGCGGCGTGCAGGTGGGCAAGGTCGCCTCGATCGATTCGGGGCCTAATGGGCAAGCGGTGCTTCACCTTGCGATGGATCCCCCGCAGCTGCGCTACATTCCCGCCAACGTGCTCGTCGACATTACATCCAACACGGTGTTCGGCGCCAAGTTCATCGAGCTGATACCGCCCGCCAATCCCTCACCACAGCGATTGCATGCCGGCCAGGTGCTCGACAACAAACACGTCACCGTGGAAATCAACACGGTGTTCGAACGACTGTCGGCGCTGCTGCAGAAGATCGATCCCGCCAAACTCAACGAGACCCTCGGTGCAATCGCGTCGGCGGTCAACGGCCGCGGCCACAAGATCGGCCAATCACTGAGCGACTTGGATTCGTTTCTGGCCACACTGGATCCGAGTCTTCCGGCCTTCAGCCACGATCTCGCCGTGCTTCCCGCGGTGGCGAACGCCTATGCCGACGCCGGGCCCGACATCGTGAAGATCGCCGATAATTCGACCCGGATCAGTCAGACGATCGTCGACGAACAGCGAAACCTGGACGAGTTCCTGATCAGCAGCATCGGTTTGGCAACGACCGGCAACGACGTGCTCAGTACCAACCGGCAATTGCTGACCTATGTCTTGCACACGCTGGTGCCGACCACCAATTTGCTCAACGAGTACCACCAAGCGCTGTGGTGCGCTCTCGGCGGGATGGCCCAGAATTTGAAGGCTCCGCCGCTGGATGTCGCGGGTTTAAAGTTTTCGGCTGGCGTCACTTTCGGCGCCGAACGTTATCGGTACCCGGTCAACTTGCCCAAGGTCGCCGCGAAGGGCGGCCCGCAGTGCCACACCCTTCCCAATGTGCCTCCCGATGTGGCTCCGCCGTACGTGGTGGCCGATGTCGGTGCCAACCCCTGGCAGTACGGAAACCAGCAGCTCCTGCTCAACTCCGATCTCCTCAAACAGCTGCTGTACGGGCCGCTCGCTGGGCCGCCGCGCAATACCATGCAGATTGGCCATCCCGGATGAGCAACATGCGCGCGACGATCATCAAGTTCGCGGCCTTCGGGGCCGTGATGGTGCTGCTGACCGTGTTTCTGTTTTTCATTTTCAGCCAATTCCGAACCGGTGCGACAACCGGGTATTCCGCGGTCTTCAACGACGTGTCGCGCCTCAAGACCGGGCAGACCGTGCGGGTCGCCGGTATCCGGGTGGGCACGGTCCAGGGCGTGGAATTGCGTCCCGACAACAAGGTAGTGGTGAAGTTCGACGCCGACCGCAGTCTGGTGCTCACCGGCGGCACCCGTGCCGTCGTGCGCTACCTCAACCTAACCGGTGATCGCTACCTCGAGCTGGTCGACGGCCCCGGATCGACCAAGGTGTTGCCGGCTGGTTCGCAGATCCCGGTCGACCGCACGGCACCGGCGCTGGACCTGGATCTGCTGCTCGGCGGTCTGAAACCCGTCATTACGGGGCTGAAGCCGCAAGATGTCAACGCGCTCAGCGCCGCGCTGGTGCAGATCTTTCAGGGCGAAGGCGGCACCTTGGATTCTCTGCTGTCGAGAACCTCGTCGTTCTCAAATACCTTGGCCGACAACGAGCAAACCGTGCAGCAACTTATCGACCACCTCAACACCGTGGTGGGTACGTTGGACAAAGACGGTGACAAGTTCTCGCATGCGCTGGATCGTCTCCAGCGACTGGTCAGCGACTTTTCCCAAGACCGCGACACGATCGGCGCCGCAATCGACTCCCTGGACAGGGGAACCGCCTCGGTCGCGGATCTGCTGACCAAAGCGCGGCCGCCGCTGGCCGGCACGGTGGCGCAGTTGAGCCGGTTGGCTCCGCTGCTCGACGACCACAAGGACGAGCTCGATGTTGCGCTGCAGAAGACGCCGAAGAACTACCGCAAATTGGTGCGGGCCGGCTCATACGGCAGCTGGCTGCCGTATTACCTCTGCGAGTTAAGCTTTCGCGTCTCGGATCTGCAGTATCGGACCGTGGTAGTGCCCTGGTTCAAGCAGGAAGGCGGAAGGTGCGCGGAGCCCACCGAACAGGAACTGCGCGACGTCTCGGGAGCGCGATGAAGGAGCCCGATGGATAAGTACCGCGGAGCCCGTCTGATTCGGGCCGGATTTATGGGCGTTGTGCTGGCGGTCCTGATCATCCTGGTGGGACTGTCTCCCGACCAGCTGGCGCAGCGCGCCACCGCGGTCAGGTACCAGGCGCTGTTCGCTGACGCAGGCGGCCTGAGTGTGGGCAATGTCGTGACGGTCTCGGGAATGCCGGTCGGCAGTGTGTCGAAGATGTCGCTCCGCAACGGCGATGCCTTGGTGACCTTCACCCTCAAGGGGACGGTCCTGCTGGGGTCGGACACTACCGCGCACATCAGGACGGGCTCGCTGCTGGGCCAGCGAGTGCTCACCGTGGAATCAGCGGGTGGCGGCCGGCTGCATCCGATGGAAGTTATTCCTGTGTCGCGCACATCCTCGCCCTACTTGCTGACCGAGGCCCTCAGCGACGTCAGTGCCTACGTCGCCGAAACCAATACCCAAGCGGTCAACCAGTCGCTTGACACGCTGTCGGCGACGCTCAACCAGATCGCTCCGCAACTGGGACCGGCCTTCGACGGGGTGACCCGATTATCGCGAGCCCTCAACAGCCGCAACAAAACCCTGGGCGAGCTACTTAAAAGTGCCGCCGATGTCACCGGAATCTTGTCGCAACGCAGCCAACAGCTCAACACGTTGATTCTCGACGCCGACGATCTGCTGCAGGTGCTCGTGGCGCGGCGGTACGAAATCGTGCAACTGCTGGCCAACACCTCCGCGGTGGCCAAGCAGCTGTCCGGAGT
The DNA here is from genome assembly GCF_964249325.1 of uncultured Mycobacterium sp. NCBI lineage: Bacteria > Bacillati > Actinomycetota > Actinomycetes > Mycobacteriales > Mycobacteriaceae > Mycobacterium > uncultured Mycobacterium sp. Next base: position 31,946 of record NZ_CAXUCH010000013.1, read on the forward strand.
GGTGCACGATAACGAAGCCAGGCTGGCGCCGACGCTGAAAAGACTGAATTCGGTGGTCGCGATGCTGGAGAAGAACCGCGACAACCTGGCCAAAGCGATACCGGGTTTGGCGAAGTATCAGCTGACGCAGGGGGAGGCTGTCGCCTCCGGGTTTTACTACACTGCGTTGGTCCCGAATGCGTTCATCCCCGAAGTATTTTTCCAGCCGTTCCTCGACTTTTTCTTCGGGTTCAGAAGACGTGTTGACCAAGGGCAACCGCCGGACACCGCCGGGCCGCGGGCATTGTTCCCCTGGCCGTCCAACGCCATTCCACCGTGTCCCGACTGTACGGTCGGGGGCAGGCTGGGATCACAACAATGATGGGGCGCAACAGGTTTGCGGTCGTGCTGGCGATCGCCTTGGCAGTGCTCATTGTCGCCGGCGTGGCAGTGGCGATCCGCAATACGTTCTTTGGTCCCAAGACGATCACCGCCTACTTCACCACTGCCACCGGTATCTACAAGGGCGATGACGTGAAGGTCGTCGGCATCAAGGTCGGCAGCATCGCCGGCATCCAACCCGAGGGCACCCGGGTCAAGATGACCATGCACCTAGATCACGGCGTGCCCATTCCGGCGGATGCCGAGGCCGTGATCGTCGCCCAGAACCTGGTGGCGGCCCGCTATGTCCAGCTCACCCCCGCGTACCGGTCGAGCGGCCCCACCATGGGTGACGGCGCCGTAATACCGGTGGAGCGGACCGCGATACCCGTCGAGTGGGACGAGGTCAAAGCTCAATTAACGCGGCTGGCAACGGATCTGGGACCTAGCGGCAAGGTGCCGAGCAGCTCGATCGGCCGCTTCATCGACAGCGCCGCCAACGCGTTGGGCGGCAACGGCGACAAGCTGCGGCAGACGCTGGCTCAACTGTCCGGGCTGGGCAGGACGCTGGCCGACGGCAGCGGCAACATCGTCGACATCATCAAGAACCTGCAGACCTTCGTCACCGCGCTTCGCGACAGCGGCCAACAACTTGTGCAGTTCAACGACCGGCTCGCCACGCTGACCAGCGTGCTCAACGACAGCAGATCCGATTTGGACGCGGCACTGACGAACCTGGCGGCGGCGCTTCCCGAGGTGCAGCGGTTCATCGCGGGAACCCGTGACCCGCTCGCCGAGCAGATTGCGCGGCTGGCCGACGTCACCCAGGTCCTCGTCGACCAGAAGACGGCTTTCGAAAACGTCCTGCATGTTACGCCGAACGCGCTCGCGAACGCCTACTCGGACTACGACCCCGACACCGGCTCCATCCGCGGACAATTTGCCCTGCACAACTTCACCAATCCCGTCTGGGCCATCTGCTCACAATTAGGCGCCATCGAGAACGTCACCGCAACCGAGACGGGCAAGCTGTGCGCCCAGTATCTCGGCCCGGCGCTGCGGGTGGTCAACCCGTTCACTTTGATAAGCTGGCCGGCCCTCTTTACGTTGTTCGGGTTGGGTTTCTTTCCCAACTTCAACTACATGTGGTTTCCGTTTAACCCGATCCTGGCGAAGTCGGCAAGCCGGGAGAACATCGTCTACACCGAGGGGCGGCTGGCACCCGGCGGCGAGGGGCCAAAGCCAGGGCCGCCCGAGCTGCCCCCCGCGGTGTCCGCATATAACGGGCTACCAGGTGATCCGCTGGGACCGCCGGAGGGGCCGCCGCGGGAGCGGATACCAGGAGCGGCGAAGCCGGAACCGCCCGCGCCGACGACACCCTTTGAATCGCCGGCTGCTCCGCCGCCCCCGGCACCGGCTAACGTGCCGGAAATGCTACTTCCCGCAGAAAGACCGCAACCGTGACCGCCCAGCCATTAAACGCCGCTCGGGTGCCGGTGCGGCGGGTGCTTGCCGTCGGCTGCTGCGTCATGCTGGCCGCGACCGGATGCGCATTCAACGGCCTTAACTCGCTACCCCTGCCGGGTGCGACTGGACGCGGGCCCGGAGCCGATATCTACCACGTCGAGATACCCAATGTCGGAACGATGGAACCCAATTCGCCGGTGATGATCGACGACGTCGTGGTCGGCAGCGTCAACAAGGAGACCGTGAAAGCCTGGCACGCCGACGTCGAGATCTCGGTGAAGCGCGATGTGGTGGTGCCCGCCAACGCGGTGGCCCGCGTCGGCCAGACCAGCCTGCTGGGATCGATGCATCTGGAGCTGAACCCGCCGCCCGGCCAGCAGGGAATCGGACGGCTAAAGCCCGGCGCTACGATCCCGCTGAACAGGGCCTCAACTTACCCGTCGACGGAGCAAACCCTGTCGTCGCTGTCGGTCGTTGTCAACGCCGGAGGGCTGGGGCAGATCGGCGACATCATCCACAATTTCAGCGCCGCCTTGTCGCAGAACCCACGCGCTGTTCGGGATCTGCTTGTTCGCCTCGACAGGTTTGTGGGCACGCTCGATGAGCAGCGTGACAACCTCGTCGCATCGATACAGGGGTTGAACCGGTTCGCTGACACCTTGGCCGCACAGCGCGACGTCATCACGACCGCGTTGCGTAAGGTACCGCCCGCGCTGGACGTGCTGATCAGGGAGCGGCCGCGCATCATCACCGCGCTGGACAAGCTGCGCGTGTTCAGCGACACCACCACCCGGCTGATCAACGACGCGGGGGCCGATCTGGTCAAGAACCTGCAAAACCTCGAGCCGACGATTCGTGCGCTGGCCGACGTCGGGCCGGACCTGGACAAGGCCCTGACATACGCGCCGACGTTCCCGTTCCCGCAGAACATCATCGATCGCGCATTCCGAGGCGACTTCACGAACGCGTTTATCGTCCTCGACTTTACTAACGCCCGGCTCAGGGGCGCCACCTTGCTGGGCACCCATTGGGAACGGATGGGCGCGGAGTGGATACCGGCGCCCGGAGAGCCGTACTACTTGCAGTACCAGTACACGCCCGATCCGCTTCATCCGGGGGCGCCCGGACCGGTGCCGCCGCCCGTCAATGCACCGCTGACCCCCACGGCGGCGCCGCCACCAATATATGGCGCGCCGCTGCCGCCACCGCCGATCGGCGCGTGCAACGGGGCGGACCCGAATTGTCCGGCAGCCAATGCACAACCGCCACGACCCATACCGCCGACCCCACCTGGTCCGGGCGCGCCACCATGGATTGGACCGGGACCGATGCCACCGCCGGAAGGGAGTGGCTGATGCTAAGCCGGTTTGTCCGTATCCAGTTGGGGATTTTCACAATCGTCGGGACCATCGGTGTGATCGTCATGGTCTCGAACTACATCCACGCGGCAACCCTGCTCGGAATCGGGCGGACGACCGTCACGCTGGAGCTACCCGCCGCCGGTGGCCTCTACCAGTTCAGCAACGTGACCTACCGCGGGGTACAGGTCGGCAAGGTCACCGCGGTGTCGTTGACCCCCAACGGCGCGAAAGCGACGCTCTCCCTTAACTCTTCGGCAAAAATCCCGGCCAACGTGCAAGCGGAGGTGCGCAGCGTCTCCGCGGTGGGTGAACAGTACGTGGATCTGCGGCCACGAACCAACTCGCCGCCCTACCTGCACAACGGCTCAGTCATCGCCATGCGCGACGCCACGATCCCGCAGCCGGTGGGGCCGCTGCTCGAGAAGAGCACGGCGCTGGTCGACAGCATCCCCAAGGGCAAGCTCACGCAGTTGCTCGATGAGTCGTTCAAGGCATTCAACGGGGCCGGGTATGACTTCGGTTCACTGTTCGACTCGGCGTCGCGACTCTCCCGCGACCTCAACGGCGTCGCCGACCGCGCGCGAACCCTGAACGAGGACACCGTGCCGTTTTTGAACTCGCAAGCACAGACCACCGACGCAATCCGGCTATGGGCACGCAGCCTTGCCGGGGTCACCGAGCAGTTGGTGACCGACGACCGCCAAGTGCGGAGCATCCTGGAAACCGGGCCCGGCGCCTTCGACGAGGCGTCTCGGCTGTTCGAGCAGATCAAACCGACGTTGCCGGTGCTGCTGGCCAACCTCGCCACTGTCGGCGAGATCTTAATGACCTACAATGCTTCGCTGGAGCAGGTTTTGGTGTTGCTGCCGCCGTTCGTGGCCGCTGTCCAATCGCTTTCACAACCCAAAAACCCGACCGGGTTTGCCCGCGGCGACTTCGCGGTCACTGTCAGCGATCCGCCGGCATGCACCGTCGGTTTCCTACCGCCCAACAAATGGCGTTCGCCGGCCGACCTCACGATCCCCGATACGCCGGACGGGCTGTACTGCAAACTGCCGCAGGATTCACCGATCGCGGTGCGCGGCGCCCGCAACAACCCCTGCATCAGGCATCCCGGAAAGCGCGCGCCGACGGTCGAAATCTGCGACAGCGACAAGCCATTTGAACCGCTGGCTATGAGGGAGCACATCTTCGGAGCGTACCCGCTGGATCCTAATCTTCTCGCGCAAGGCGTCGCGCCCGATGATCGGGTGAACTTCTTCCGCGACAATATTTTCGGACCAGTGGAGGGGACGCCCCTGCCGCCCGGACTGTCTCCGCCTCCCGGGCCGCCGCAGCCGGCCTCGCAGTCTAGCGCCCAAAGCTCCACACCACCGCCGGCCGGCGTCCCGCCAACGTCGGCGCCGGGGGCTCCGCCCTTAGCTCCGATGGATGTTCCAGATGCGGCCGCGCCGCCCGCCGGCCACGGAAGCGGGGGGCCGCAGGCAGCCCCGAGTGCCTTCGCGGACAATGGATCTGCGCCTGGTCCATCGGTGGCCGTCGCTCACTACGACCCGCACACCGGCGGATATGTTGCTCCCGAGGGGAAGCTCTATCGGCAGCGCAACCTTGTGAAAGAAGGGGCGCCCAAGACGTGGCAGGACATGCTTCGCGCATGAGCGCGGTGCGATGAGCGCCCGGCCGATCAGCCTATCTTGTCTAGCCTGAAGGGCATCTGGACGACGAGCCACCTGTTTTGGCCGCAGGCCCCGCTCGGGCCGACTGTCTTGTCCAGCCCAGCCAGTGTCGGCGACCCAGGCTGCTGCATACCGTCGGGGCCGACGGCGGTGAAAGTGAATATCTGCTGTCCGGTGGCCGCGGTGCCCCCACCGGTGACCGGGCCGTCAGGGCACGGTTCCCAATTCGGCACATCCCGTTTGACGTACCACAGCACCCCGTCATGCATGTATAGCGGTGCGCTCCAACCCTGGTCGCTGGTCACCTGACCGCTGCAATCTTGGTAAGTTGTGCACGAGGAGGTGATGGTCCAAGTGCTGTGCACCGTCGCCTCGTCGTGAAATACCTCGTTGGTCTTTGCCCATTCGCCGACTGACGTGGCGATGTAGGTGCCATTGATGGGGTTGCCGTCCGCCCACGCTGACGGTGCCGTGCCCAAACCGCCGATCACGACGGTAGCCATCAGAGTTGCGCGTGCTACGGGGCTCAGGGAACGCATCACGTGGCTCCTCGACTCGCTACAGTCTTCGGCCAAATGCCTATCACGCGGTTCTACGGTGCGGCATTGTCAAGTGCTGAGGGTAACATCGTGCCCGCGGCTTATGCGCCGATTCGCGCCAAACATGGAACGGCGGCTTTCACAGGGGGTCGAACTTCGCTATCAGCCAGGAACCCTTGACCTTCGTCAGCGTTACCCGGACGCTGCTTCCCGTTTTCACCGGTTCCGGCTTGTCCTTGCTGGCCGTTTTCTGATCGATGAACACAAGCACGACAGCTGAATTCGGATGTAGCTCCGACACGGCGGCTTTAACCACCCGGACCTTCGTCGTCAGTCCGCGCTGGGCCGCCGGTGCCATGATCTGTTCGGTGAACTGCTTGTAATAGTCCTCAAGGTCGTCGGTAATCCGCGACTTCGCATTGGCCAAATCGCGGCTCAAGCTGTCAGGCGAGTACGAAAGGAGGGCCACCGCACCCTCTGACGCAGCCCTGACCGCCTCATCTGCTGCCGCGTTGTCGGTTTGCTGATCCGGACGGTACTCAGAGAAAAACAAGCCAACAGCCAACCCTGTCGAGCCAATTAACAACGTGGTCAACAAAATTGGACGCCACATGGCCATGCCACGCCGAATCCCACGCCAACTCAGGCGGATTCGGCGGCGACGCACCGGCTTCATGTCGGATGGAACTGCCACGTCGTCGATCTGTGAAGCGTCATCGACCGTCACGGTAAAAACTCGACTCTGGACATTTTCAGCTGCCCGCCGTCCCTTTGAAGATTCATCACGATTCGCCACGACCGCGGCGGCGGTGTGCTCTTGTCGGGGTTGGTGACCTCGGCTTTCGCCGCGACAAGGACCACGGCCGAATCGGCATTCATCGACTCGACAGCGACGGCATGCACGGCGGCCTTGGTGCTGACCTTCGACTTCTCGACCGCCTCAACAAGATCGTTCGCGGTCAGGAGCATCTGAGTCTTGAACTGGCCCGTGGTGTCATCGATGACCCGCTGCAGATCGTCCCTCGCCTTGTCGGCGTTGATCGACATCAGCGTAATGGCGCTCTGCCGGGCCGCCGCGGCGAACTCTGCGGTGCGCTGCCGCTCGTCCACGGTCCTGCGGTGATACCACAGCACATAACCGCTTGTTCCCAGCAAGGTGCAGATGAGGATCACCGCGGCGCTGACAGCGACTGATCTCCGCCCCGGGCGCCGCAGCACTCCCCGCCGTAACCGAGCCCATCTCGTGGGTGCTCGTTTCGCCTGACCGACGCTCTCCTCGACAGCCGCGCCGTGGGTGTCGTTCGCTTCCACGGTTTCGGTCGTGTCGACCTGACCGCTCGACGTCGTGTTGGCGTCCCGGCTCAGCCGGATGGCGCGGGCACGGGCGGCCTGGGCTCGTGCTTCCGCCCGGGCGGCCTCCTCCATCGCTTCCGCGAGGGAGGGGTCATCACAGCGCTCTGAGTCGAGCGGCCCGGTTGGACGCTTCCGCGACGACATGGTCACCTCCTTGTCGCGATGGAGGGGAGAGCCACATTATCACTCGTCGAGTCAGAACTCCGTACAGCGGGTCGACTATGTTTAATCGGCATATTGTGGGGAAAGGAAGAATTTTCTTTTCAGCTGTGCCAAAGTGATTGAGTGCGATTCGTCGTGGCAGCGGCTGCCGCGTGGGTGGGGATGAGTGTGCTGGCGGCGCCACCCGCCGTGGCTGGACCGACGCAATGCGACTATCCCAGCTGCACGCCGGGGATCGCCCGGGGCATCATCCTCGGCTCAGATTGTGACAACACTACCTACTACGTCTTCGGGACTGCGGATTACGAAATCTCGTTTGCCACCCAGCCGGGCCGGCTGATGTACTGCGGCTCACCACGGAGATATCACCCCAGGTGGTTTCGCTCGCCTCCGATGGCTGGAGTCAAGGAAGAGAACTCCGACTGCGAAGAATGGCCGGAGTACTACGTCGCGCAAGCGCCGGACGGCCTATTCCTCATGTGCATCGCTCAAGCCGGGCGCCAGACCTGGGTTCGGGGCGACACATAGGAGGTACGTAAAAGCTGGGCGTGCGCCGGGAGGATCACTATGAAAATCGGCTGGGGCTTGGCTACGGCGGCTATTTTCACTGCCGGTACGCTCTGCATGGCAAGCCCTGCCCGCGCGGACGACTTCAGCGGTACCTACATCCGAACGGGACCGGGTACCGAGGCTGATGATTGGCAGACCACTTGGGTTGTAACGCCCTGCGGCGCAGGATGTGTGCACGTGGCGGATAGCACCGGGTGGAGTGCCGATGCGCACATCATCAACGGTCGGTGGACATTCGAGGTCTACCGCCCAGACGCCACGAAGTGCCTTAATGGATGGGCACCCGGCACCGCCAACTACTCTGTCGACGCTGCACGACTGGATGGGTGGGTCGTCACCACCAAGCCGGCGCCGTGTGCCCTACAGGCTGGTTATTCGACTCCCCTCTATTTCACTTTGACAAAGGTCGGCTGAAACCAGGAATCCGGAGTGATCTGATTCCCCGACTACCGTGTGGGACATCGACATAGTTCCGTGTCCGCATTATGGCCACAGCGGTTTGCGCCGGTGAGAGGTGGCATAGCCACGACGGTGCTGGAACACACGACAGTTCGCAGAATGCCGCCTTGAAGTCAGAAAATTCTCAGCTAACTCGGTCAAATCAGGAACGTTCCCGCATTACGCTGTCACCGACGCGAAGAGCAGGGGTGGAGGCGAATATGCGGCTTTTCAATGCGGCCCTGCTGGTCTTCGCGATCCTCGGCAGCGCAACCACGCTCGGGGTCGCGATGGCCCATGCTGCCGGAGACAGCGACTATCTGAAGCTGCTGAGTGACTACGGGTTCGATGTCTCCACCGATCAGAATCGACAGTTAATGCTCCAAATTGGTCACGCCATGTGCAATGACCTACGCAGGGGCGCCATCCCGCCAAAAGAGGCAGAGATGGGCCTCCAACTTGGTGCAGCAAGCCGCGTCATTATGAGCGCCGCTCAGCTTGACCTGTGCCCCGACACCCTTCCGCCGCGGCCGTGACGGCATGTAGCCGTGTGACAGCGGCAGGAGAGTGACCCAGCACTGTCAGGCAAACCCCCAGCTGGACGGTCAATTACCAGGGGCGCAGAGAGCACAAGACGCCCTTGGCGCCGTCCTGCATTGCGACGATATTTCCGTCGACCAGAAGTTGGCAGTGGAACATCGGCGTGCCCGGTTCGTGTCCGGTATTGGCGGTGAAAAACGCCCATTGGAAGGGGTTCGCCAGGTCCAACTCGTAGGTCCACGGGGCGCCGGGACCCACATCGGCTTGGACATTCGGGACGAACCGGTAGGGATCATGACTGTAATCCGAAAAGATCGGCGGCTCTTGATCGAGGTAGTAGATATTCGCATAGATCGGGTTGGAAGCGGTCAGCAGGTACTTGACGTGATGGAGGACCGGCTGCTCATCCGCGTGTGATGCCGCGGTGCTTGCTATCACGGTCGCGATTGCCAAAGGCACCGCGGAACCAATACTCAGGAGCGACCTTGTCGTCGTCACTTCCCTCCTCCGCTCCTCAATGCGAACTCCCACTGCGGTGCCACGCTGCTTTCTTCCGGTGATTGTCTCACCGGGCCTCCTGCTCCTACCGACTTTTGCCGACCAAACCGATCTGGACGCGCGCTTAGGCGGGCGTATCGTCGCGGTGCACCCAGCGCAGCGTCCTATTCACCTGAAGGCATATGAGCGGGAGTCCATCGGCTTGCTGCGCAGACTGATTCAACGCATCGCAAGGCAGCGCGACGTCACGTAAACCAGCTAGCGCCCCGGCCGGTGTCCAAACACCCGCAACGGTACACACGTAAGTCTTGGAGTCGAAGTCCAAGCCAAAGTCATACAAGTTGTTCGGAGGCATTCAGGGTGACCACGTGGGGGTAGTTGCCCGGCGCTGAGGG
>NZ_CAXUCH010000014.1:0-7032 GCF_964249325.1 uncultured Mycobacterium sp.
TCCGCGGCGGTGACCGCGGTGGCCTGGCGGACCAGCGCTGGGGCGGCGGCCCGGGTTCCCGTGGCTCGCGCTCCCAATCTGGCTCGCACACTGAAGGATTGGGCAGACCGCGGGCTGCAGGTGATCGGGCTGGACGCCGACGGCGACACCACGCTCGACGACCTCGACGGCACCGACCCGTTGGTGGTGGTCGTGGGTTCGGAAGGCAAGGGCCTGTCCCGACTGGTGCGGGAGAACTGCGACGCGGTGGTGTCCATCCCGATGGCCGGCCCGGCCGAATCGCTGAACGCCTCGGTGGCCGCGGGGGTGGTGCTTGCCGAAATCGCCCGCCAGCGCAGGAAGTAAGGGCTGATGGGCCGCGGCCTCGGTGCCCTGCTGGCGGTGCTGCTAGCCGTCGCAACCTCGGGGCCGCTGCCGAGCGCGGCCGCACAACCGCTGACGTTCGACCTGGTGGCCCATCGCGGCGGCAGCGGCGAGACGACCGAGGAATCGCTGCGCGCGTTCGGCAAAGCACTGGAAGTAGGCGTCAGCACACTGGAATTCGACATCGGAATAACCAGAGACGGCCAACCTGTGGTGTGGCACGACCTGACCATCGAACCGGCAAAGTGCGCCGACACCGGACCAGCATTCGCCGGCGACCCGCAATATCCGTACGTCGGGAAGCTTGTGCACGACCTGACTCTGGCGCAAATCCGCACCCTTGACTGCGGCAAGCGGCTTGATGAGTTCCCGCACGCGGAAGTCGTGCGCGGCAACAAGGTCGCAACCTTGCCTGAGGTATTCGCGCTGACCGACTCCTATCGAGCAGATTTGCGCTATGACATCGAAACCAAGGTCGACGCCGCGGATCCGGCCACATCGGCGTGGCCGCAAGAATTCGTCGACGTCATCCTGGGTGCGGTCAGGTCGGCGGGAAAGGTCGACCGGGTAGAAATCGAGAGTTTCGACTGGCGAACGCTGCCGATGGTGCGTCAAGCCGAGCCGTCGATTCCCTTGGTGGCGTTGTGGAGTGCGGCGACGTGGACCCCGGGTTCGCCATGGCTGGCCGGGATCAATCCGGCCTTCATCAGCGATCCGCTCGTTGGCGCCAAGATGGTCGGCGCCGACATCGTGTCGCCAAGCTACTCTGTCGTCGACGAAGCGTTCGTCGATCGGGCGCACGCGTTGGGGCTCACGGTGATGTCGTGGACGGTCGACGACGCAGCGACCATGCGAGCACAGATCGCCGCCGGTGTTGACGGCATCATCACCAACTATCCCGCTTCGTTGCGCACGGTGATGGCGCAGCTCGGAATGCCGCTGCCGCGGGCATACCAGCCGGTTACAGGCCCAGCAGTCGCGCGCTGACCCACAGCGCAAGAACTGAGGCCACCAAGGCGGTGGGCACGGTGCACAATCCCAGCTTGGTGTACTCGCCGACGCTGGCGGGAACGTCATAGCGGCGAAGAACCCGGCGCCACAACAGGTTCGACAGCGAACCGACATAGGTCAAGTTCGGGCCGATGTTCACCCCGAGCAGTACCGCCAGGATCGCTGCGGGCCCGCTCGGGGCCACCAGCGGCACCAGAACCAGCGTTGCCGGCAAGTTGTTGACGATGTTGGCCAGCACGGCGGCCACCGCCGCGATGCCGAGCAGTGCGAGCAGCCCGCGGCCGGCTGGAATCAGCGCGCACATGCGGGTGGCCAGGCCGTTGACCATGACTGCCTGTACCACCACGCCCAGCGCCAGCACGAACACCAAGAACGGCACGTTGACGGCGCGCACGATCTCTACTACCGAGGTGCGGCGATGGCTGAGGCTGCGCGCGGCCAGCGCCAAGGCCCCCGCCAGCGCCGCCCACGCCGGTGACACGCCGGCGGCCTCGGCGATCGCGAATCCGGCCAACGTCAGCGCCACCACCACCAACGCGAACAACGGCAGCTGTGGCGGTGGACCGACCTCATGGCGATCCGGCACCACGCGCAGATCGGCGGCGAAAAACCAGCGAAAGACCACGTACACGGTGCCCACCGCGGCCACCCACGGCAACGCCATCGCCAGCGTGAACCGGGTAAAAGACAGATGGGCGACGTGAAAAGCCAAGAGGTTGGTCAGATTCGAGACCGGAAGCAGCAGCGAGGCGGCGTTGGCCAGATGCGCGCTGGCGTAGGCATGCGGACGCACCGGCGCCCGCAACCAGCGCACGGTGGACAACACCACCGGGGTTAACAACACCACGGTGGCGTCAAGGCTCAACACTGCGGTGATCACGGCGGCGATAGCGAACACCTGCCGCAGCAGATGCCGCGACGGCCCGGCATGGGCCCGCGCCATCGCCGCCCCGGCGGCCTCGAACAACCCCTCGTCGTCGCACAGTTTGGCCAGCACCAATACGGCACCTAAGAACGCGGTGACCCGCAGCAGCCGAGCGGCTTCGGCCGCCGCCTCGTGCATCGAGATCGCCCCGACGACGATCAGCAGCGCGGCGGCCGGGACCGCCGCGAACGCCTCAGGCCAGCCGCGTGGGCGCGCGACCGCGAAGCCCAGCACGACAGCAAGCAGCACCAGGGCGAGGACAAGCGTCAACGGTCAGATCCACGGATCCTCGCGCCGCCACAGCGTCGGCATGTGCAGCGCGATGTCGTCCTGGTCGGCCAGCTCGCCCAGTATGCGCAGGGAAGCATCGAGATCGTCGGCCGCATAAGGCAAGGCCCGCAACGGTTTCGACAGCGGGCGGAAGAAGTCGTCCCAGTGGATCAGCACTACTCGCCGCGCATCCACCGCGCGGACAGTGTGCGTCCAGTAGTCCAGCAGGTATGACCGCGGCAGCAGACCCAGCTGTCCCACACCGAGATAGACCACCTCGGCTTGTTGGCCGGCGAGCGCATCTGGCACAAACCCGGCGCTGCCTTGAATCAGCAGCCGCCTGCCTGAGGGCCGGTGATGGATCAGCGCCGACCACACCTCACCACACCGGTAGGCCGATACCTTCACCGGCGGGCGTACCGGAGCGGTGATTGCGCCGGGAAACCGGTCCGGTGGAGAATGCCGTGACTCGATCAGTGTTAGGTCGAAGGTCCCCAAGGTGATTCGCTCACCCGTGACTGCGACGACCAACCGGTCATCGGGCAAGCCATACCCGCGGCCGATGTTGGCCGCCGACTCGCCACCAACCAGGCGTGCGCCGGTGGCCTCGGCGACCACCGCGGAGTCCAGCGCGTGATCGATATGGGTGTGCACCGGGATGACTGCCTCCAACCGGGACACCTGGGCCCGGGCCAGGCAGCCGTAGACCCGGGCCGGCGACGGCGACACCTTGCGCAGCACCACTCGGGGCAGGCTGGGACGGGAGAAGTAGCCATCTGTCATCAACGCGGACGACCTGTCGTCGAGCAGCAGGGTCGTCACACCGAGCCAGGTAACCGACAGCGGCGCATCATCTTTCGCCGCGGGCACGTTGACCAGCTCGCAGTATCGGCCGATGTCGGGACGTCCGGGCTTGAGCCGCATCAGCAAAACGCCTTGACGTCGACACCGCCGGCTTTCAAATGATCTTTTACCGCCGAAGCGATCTGCACAGCGCCCGGCGAATCACCATGCACGCACACCGATTCCACGCTGATGCGAATCTGCGACCCGTCGACTGCTGTGACGTGACCAGAAGTCACCATGGTGCGCACCCGCTCGGCGATGGCAGCCGGATCGTGCAGAACCGCACCGGGTTCCCGGCGCGACACCAACTGACCGTCCGGCCGGTAGGCGCGATCGGCGAAGGCCTCCGGGACAGCGCGCAGGCCGCGCGCCTGCGCTTCGTCGAAAAACACCGAGCCGGCCAAGCCGAGCACCGGCAGCCCGGTGTCCACCATGTGCACCGCCTCGGCGACGGCGCCCGCCTGGTCGCGGTGGGTCACGATCGTGTTGTACAGCGCGCCATGGGGTTTGACGTAGCACACCGCCGAGCCGGCCGCCTGCGCGAGTGCCTGCAACGCCCCGATCTGGTAGACGACGTCGGCGAGCAGATCGTCCGGGGCGACGTCGATGAACCGCCTGCCGAACCCGGCCAGGTCGCGGTAACCGACCTGTGCGCCGATCCGCACACCCCGCTCAGCCGCCGCACGGCATACCCGCAGCAGCCCGGCCGGGTCGCCCGCGTGGAAACCACAGGCAATGTTGGCGCTGGTGACGATGCCGAGCATGGCGTCGTCGTCGCCAAGGCGCCAGACGCCGAAGCCCTCGCCCAAGTCGGCGTTAAGGTCCACCGCCACCACGGTTCGAAAGCCTAGTTACTGCCTGCCGATGTCGCCCGAGCAGCCAGCACACCAGGTAGATCAGAAACGAGAGCGTGGCGACGAAAACCGACACCGGCACACCCGGCGCCAGCGACAGCACAAGACCACCCACAGCGGAGATCTCGGCGAAAACCACTGACGCGACGATCGTCGTGGCCGGCGAGGCGAACAAGCGAGCGGCCGCGGCCGCCGGCGTGATCAGCAACGACATCACCAGCAGCGCGCCGACGATCTGCACGCCCTGCGCGGCCACCACGCCGACCAGTGCTGCGAACACGATGCCCAGCGCGCGGACCGGCACACCACGTGCCGCCCCGACCTCGGGATCAACGGTGGCGAACAACAGCGGTCGATAGCAGACCGCGAGCACGGCGACGACCAACACGCTGACCACCGCCAGGATCGCCAGCCCCGAGTAGCCCACCCCGACGATCTGCCCGGTCAGCAGTGCGAAACTACTGCCGGTCTGTCCCTCTGGATACAGGTGGATGAACAGCACCGCCAGCCCCAGGCCGAACGCCAGCACCACGCCGATCGCGGAGTCGCGTTCTCGGGCTCGCTGCCCCAGCAGGCCGAACAACGCCGCCGCCACGGCACTACCGACCAGCGCACCCGCACCCACTTGAATCCCTACCAGCAGCGCGAACGCGGCACCGGTCAGCGACAATTCGCTGGAGCCGTGCACAGCGAACGACATCTGTCGCATCACGATGAACGGCCCGATCAGGCCGGCGATCAGGCCCAGCAGCGCGGCCGCCACCAAGGCCTGCTGGACGAAGTCGTGGTGCAGCAGGTGGGCGGTGATGCCGAACGAAAACAAATGCGCCAACAGGTCGGCGATCTTGTCGTTCATCACCCCGGCCCGTCAGACATGTTCGTCCGCGCTCAGGTGCTCGGCGCCCGGCTCCCCGACCACGACGTAGCGGCCCTTGACCTTCAGCACCTGGATGTCAGTCCGGTAGAGCGCCGACAGCGTCTCACTGGTCATGACCTGCTCGACGCTGCCGATCCGGAATCGGCCGTCGACCAGATACAGCACCCGGTCGACGTAGGGCAGGATCGGATTGACCTCATGGGTGACGAACACCACCGCCATGTCCGAGTCCCGACGGCAACGGTCGATCAACGCCGAGACCAGCCTGGCGTTGGCCGGGTCCAAGGTCAGCAGCGGCTCATCACACAGCAGCAACATCGGGTCGTTGGCCAGCGCCTGGGCGATGCGCACCCGCTGCAATTCGCCGCCGGACATCACCCCGACGGGGACGTCGGCAAGATGTTCGGCATTGACCTGGCGCAGGGCGCGTCGCACCGCCTCGCGACGGCCCAGCCGATCGGCACGACGCAACTGGGTGGTTCCCCATCGGTGCCCGTCGACGCCCAGGCGTACCAGGTCGCGCCCGCGCAGCATCAGACCGCGGTCCATCGGACGGTGCTGCGGCACATAGCCGATGCGCCCGGCGCGTGAGGCCACCGGCTGCCCACCCACCAGCAAGCTCCCGGCGCTCAGCGGCAGTTGTCCGAGCAACACCTTGAGCAGCGACGTCTTCCCGGTCCCGTTGGGGCCGAGCACCGCGAGAAACTCGCCTGGCGACACCGATAGGTCGAGGTGATCCCACAGCACTCGGTCACCGAACGCCAACCGGGCGCCGGTGAGCGAGACAGTGCTCGGGCGGCGGTCGACGACGTTGTCGACGTCGTGGGTCACGAGCCGTGATTATCGCCGCGACCGAGCGCGGCGGCGAGGCTATTGACGGTATCGCGTTGCCAGGCCAGATAGTCCGCGCCGGCGGGCAACATTTCGGGCACCTGGGTCACCGGCAGGCCGGCGCGACGCGCGGCTGTTTGGACGTCGTTGGTTGCGGCGGTGGAGGTCTGAGGGTTGACCAGCAGCGCCGAGACCTGTCGATTCGCGATCAGGTCGAGCACGTATGCCATGTCGGCGGGCGAGGGTTCGTCGTCGTTCTCCGTCGCGGCGGTGAAGCCTTCCGGAGCCTGGTTGACCAGGTCACACGCTGCCAGCAGGTAGTAGGCGACGGGCTCGGTCGCGATGACGGGGGTGCGCGGGTGTGCGGTGGCGATAGCGTGTTCGGTGCTGGCGATCGCGTCCGCGCTGCGGCCGAACCGAGTGGCGTTGGCGCGGTAGTCTGCCGCGTTGCGGGAGTCGATCGTCGCGAGTTTGTCGGCGATCTTGGCGGCGACCGACTTGGCGACGTGCATGTCGTAGAAGACATGCTCATTGCGACGACCGGCGCCGTGATCCGGCGCTGGACGAAGCAACGAGTACGCGTTCACCGATTCGATCGCGGGATGAGCGGTGAGTACTCGTTCAGCCCAAGGGTCGTAGCCGCCACCGTTGTAGACCACTAATGCGGCGTCGGCGATGGCGGCGTCGTCGATGGGGGTCACTTCATAGGTGTGCGGATCGACTTCGGCACTGGTCAGGATCGGCTTGACGCTGACGTGCTGGCCCGCGACCGCGCGCGCAACGCTGCCCCAGACACCGGTGGATGCCACCACGGTGGCCGCCCGCGGATGCGCTGAATTACCCCATCCGCTAAGGCAACCGGTCACGGCGACGATGATTGCCGACAGGCCGGCCGCCATGCCGACCGCCGACATGCGCACCGTCGGTATTCCTCTCACCGGCCGGCCCCCGACTACGCAAACTAATGAAAATCGTTTCCATCAGACTGTAGCGCAGCCAACTGCCCATCGCGACAGGGTTAGCTGGCCCACCTTCGCCCAGCGGCGGGTCGGGGC
>NZ_CAXUCH010000014.1:7042-31894 GCF_964249325.1 uncultured Mycobacterium sp.
GGTAGCCTCACGGAGCATGAGTCCCACGCCCCGACGGCGGCCCGGGTCTGACGACCCGGTGGTTCACCGGGCGGCTGCGGGACCGCCTCGTCGCCGCGCTACCCTGGCGTCGTTGGCGGCCGAGCTCAAGGTCTCGCGGACCACAATCTCCAATGCCTACAACCGGCCCGATCAGCTCTCGGCCGACCTGCGGGAGCGGGTTCTGGCGGCCGCCAAACGCATGGGTTATCCCGGGCCCGATCCGGTGGCACGATCGCTTCGGACCCGCAAGGCCGGCGTGGTCGGTCTGGTGATGGCCGAACAGCTGACCTACTCGTTCAGCGATCCCGCGGCATTGAATTTCGTTGGGGGCTGGCTGAATCGTGCGAGGCGGTGGGCCAGGGCCTGCTGCTGGTAGCGGTCAGCCCGAACCGCAGTGTGGCCGACGGGACCGCAGCCGTGCTCGGCGCCGGCGTCAACGGCTTCGTGGTCTATTCGGTCTCCGAGGATGATCCGTACCTGCAGGTGGTGATGCAGCGTCGCCTGCCGGCTGTCGTGGTCGACCAGCCCAAGACGTCTCGGGCGTCTCGCGCGTCGGCATCGACGATCGAGCGGCGATGCGCGAGCTCGCCGACTATGTGCCCGCGCTGGGCCATCGCGAGATCGGGCTGCTGACCATGCGGCTGAGCCGGGACCGCCACCAGGGCCTGGTCGATCCGCAGCGTTTTGGTTCACCGACGTTTCATGTGCAAGCCGACCGCATCTACGGGGTCCGCGACGCGATGGCCGCCGCGGGCCTCGACCCAGATTCGCTGACCGTGGTGGAAGCCACGAGCACCAGCCCACGTCGGGCGGAACCGCCGCTGCGGCGGCGCTGGAAGCCAATCCGCGTATCACCGCGCTGATCTGTGCGGCCGACGTGCTGGCGCTATCGGCGATGGATCACCTTCGCGGCCGCGGCATTTACGCACCGGGTCAGATGACGATCACCGGATTCGACGGTGTGCCCGAGGCGATCCGCCGCGGCCTGACCACCGTGGCGCAGCCGAGCCTGGCGAAGGGTCGGCGCGCCGGCGAGCTGGTATTGACCCCGCCGCGCTCCGGGCTGCCGGTCGTCGAGGTGCTGGATACCGAATTGATCCGGGGCCGCACCGCCGGCCCGCCGGCCTAGCTCTGGTCGCACCGCGGGCCCGCCTGCCTTAAGGTCAGCTCTTGGCGTTCTCCTGGTCGCCGATCAACAGCCGCACAGCCAAATCCAGCCGCTTGCTGACGTCGGTGGCTGACGCCCGTCGGGTCAGCCAGGCCAGCAGGTTGGAAAGCCACACGTCCGAGATGACCCTAGCGATGTGGTACTGGTCTTCGGTCGGTTCACCGTCAGCCATCGCGCGGGCGAACATCGAATCGATCAGTTTCTCCACATGATCGACTTCACTGGCCGCGGAGGCGTCGGCGAAGACGTAGGCGCGGGTCATCGCCTCGGTCAGCAGCGGGTTCCGCTGCATTGCCCGGTTCAGTTTGCTGACCATGAAGTTCAGCCGCTGGTACGGGGTGCCGCCGGTCAGCGTGGAGCGGTCGTTCTTGGCGTCGATACGTTCGAACTCGCGGCCCAGCGCCGAGACCAGCAGATGGACCTTAGACGGGAAATACCGGTAGAGCGTACCCACCGCAACGTCTGCCCGGTCGGCCACCGCGCGCATCTGAACTGCCTCGTAGCCGCCCTTGGACGCGATGGCCATCGTCGCGTCCAGGATGCGCTTGCGCCGCTCGCGTTGCGCCTCGGAGCCCAGCTCGGATTCAGCAAGTACCGCCACGTTCATGACCTCGCGAGGTTGTGCGCTCGACGCGCGACCCGAGTCGGTGTTCGCTGACCCCGATGTGTCAGTGGACATTGGACGGGCAGCTCCTTCTTGTGGCGGTCTCGCTCAAAACGATACGCATGCGAAGCGTCGATTGCTCACCTCCGGGCGGCTGGTACACCGTCGTGTGCTGCTGCGATGGCGGTCGACTTGACGGTTGATCGCTGGCACTATTAGAACACGTTCTAGTCGACCGAGGAGCCTCAACGTGCCATCCACCATCACCGACGAACAGTTCTCGGCGCGTGAGTTGGTGCGCGATTGGGCTGCCGGGGCGGCCGCCGGGTCGCGTTCCAAGGCCGCGATCCGCGACATCGAACAGGGCAAAGCCGACGCCTGGCGGCCGGTTTACCACGGCCTGGCCGAACTCGGGTTGTTCGGTGTCGCGGTTCCGGAGGACTGCGGCGGTGCGGGCGGCCGCATCGAGGACCTCTGCGCGATGCTCGAGGAGGCCGCGAAGGCCTTGGTGCCCGGGCCGGTGGCGACGACGGCGCTGGCCACGCTGGTGGTCTCCGATCCCAACGTGCGCGGGCTGCTGGCATCCGGTGAACGCGTCGCCGGGATGGCCCTACACGCCGATGTGCACCTCGACACCGCTTCGCGCGCGTCGGGCACCGTGCCGTGGGCACTCGGTGCGACGGACGGCGGCCTGTTGCTGGTGCCGACCGACGGCAAGTGGCTGCTGGTCGACAGCGCCGACGACGGCGTCGAGGTTGAGCCGCTTGCGGCCACCGACTTCTCCCGCCCGCTGGCGCGTGTGGTGCTGACCTCGGCACCGGCGGTCGTGGTGGACGCCTCGGCGGAGCGGATCGAGGATCTGGCTGCCACTGTGGTCGCCGCCGAGGCGGCCGGGGTGACGCGCTGGGCGCTGGACACCGCCGTCGAATACGCCAAAGTGCGCGAGCAGTTCGGCAAGCCGATCGGCAGCTTCCAGGCGATCAAGCACATCTGCGCCGAAATGCTTTGCCGTGCAGAGCAAGTCGCGGTGGCCGCCGCCGACGCCGCGCACGCCGCAGCCGATCCCGACCCTGGACAGTTGTCGATCGCGGCGGCCATCGCCGCCAGCATCGGCATCGACGCCGCCAAAGCCAACGTCAAGGACTGCATCCAGGTGCTCGGCGGCATTGGCATCACCTGGGAACACGACGCGCACCTGTACCTGCGGCGGGCCTATGGCATCGGCCAGTTCCTCGGCGGCTCGCCACGGTGGCTGGGCCGCACCGCGGCACTGACCCAGGCCGGCGTCCGTCGCCAGCTGAGCATCGACCTCAGCGACGTCGCTCATCTGCGACCGCAAATCGCTGCAACGGTCGCCGAGATCGCCGCATTGCCAAAGAAAAAGCGGCAGGTTGCACTGGCCGAGGCCGGTCTGCTGGCGCCGCACTGGCTGGCGCCCTACGGGCGCGGAGCCTCACCGGCCGAGCAGCTGCTGATTGACCAGGAAATGTCGGCAGCCGGTGTCGAGCGGCCAGATCTGGCGATCGGTTGGTGGGCGGTGCCGACGATCCTCGAACATGGCACAGCAGAGCAGATCGAGCGCTTCGTGCCGGCGACGCTGCGTGGCGAAATCTTTTGGTGCCAAATGTTTTCCGAGCCCGGGGCCGGCTCCGATCTGGCGTCGCTGCGTACCAAGGCGGTGCGTTCCGAGGGCGGCTGGAAGCTGACCGGGCAAAAGGTGTGGACGTCGTCGGCGCATATAGCTCAATGGGGAGTGTGCCTGGCCCGCACCGACCCCGACGCGCCGAAACACAAGGGCATCACCTACTTCCTGGTCGACATGAGCTCGCCCGGCATCGTGATCCGGCCGCTGCGCGAAATCACCGGCGACGCCCTGTTCAACGAGGTCTTTCTAGAGGACGTATTCGTCCCCGACAAGATGGTCGTGGGCGCGGTCAACGACGGCTGGCGGTTGGCCCGCACCACCCTGGCCAATGAGCGGGTCGCGATGGCCACGGGCACCGCGCTGGGCAACCCGATGGAACAGCTGCTTGCCGCGGTGGCCGATCTGGACCTTGACGCCGCCCGTCAAGACCAGCTGGCGCGGTTGATCGTCGCCGCTCAAACCGGTGCGCTGCTCGACCAGCGCATCGTCGAGCTAGCGGTCGGCGGCAAGGACCCCGGCGCGGAGTCCAGCGTCCGCAAGCTCATCGGTGTGCGCTACCGGCAGGCGCTGGCCGAGTACCGGATGGACATCTCCGAGGGCGCCGGTGTGGTCGAAGACGCTGTGGTGCACGACTTCCTCAACACCCGCTGCCTGACGATCGCGGGGGGCACCGAGCAGATCCTGCTCACGCTGGCCGCCGAACGGTTGCTTGGCCTGCCGCGCTGATCGGGAAAACCCTTCTCCGCGAGACAGAAGCGGCGGTCGTCAACCCGACGCGTATCGCGACCGTGGGTTCTGTTTCGCGGGCCGGACCGCGCCGCGTCAGTCACCAGCCGCTTCATTCCGCTGCCGTTTCCTTCCCGTCGCCCGACCCTGCAGAATTTAACGCCGGGCTACTCGTCGTAGGTGACTTCGACCGAATCCGACTCCGGGTGCGACTGGCAGGCCAAAATGAGGCCTTCGTCGAGATCTTGCTGCTCGAGCACGTCGTTGACTTCCATGTTGACCTTGCCGCTGCGCAAAGTGCAGGCGCAGGCCCCGCAGTGACCTTCCCGGCACGAAAACGGTGCATCCAGCCCGCGGTCCAGCAACACGTCGAGCAGCTTGGCGCCGCGCGGCCACGACACAGTGTGCGTCTCGCCGTCGAGATGCACCACCGCCGTGGCTGGTGGCTCGTCGCCTTCGTCGTCGATCTTCACCGCAGCGAACGGATCGGTGTCCAGCGACCGGAACACTTCGATGTGGATGCGCTGCGCGGGCACGTTCAGTGATTCGAGCGCGTCGCGCACGGCCTGCATAAACGGGCCCGGCCCGCAGATGAACGCCTCGCGGTCGGTGTAGGGCGCGGCCAGTTTCGCCAGTGCCGCCGCGCTGGGCAGCCCCTGCAGCGACTCCAGCCAATGCACCACGGTCAGTCGGTCGGGATACTTGGCGGCCAACTCCCGCAACGCGTTGCCGAAGATCACCGAGCGCTCGTCGCGGTTGGCGTAGACCAGCACGACCTGCCCGCTGCCTTCGGACAGCGCCGACTTGCAGATCGACATGATCGGGGTGATGCCGCTGCCGGCGGCGAGCAGCAGGAAGTCGTCGTCGAGCGTCTTGGGCACGAAGTTGCCCGACGGAGCCAGCACGTGGATCCGCATGCCCGGGTGGGCGTGGTCGCACAGCCAGTTCGACGCATAGCCGTCCCTGTCGCGTTTGACGGTGACGGTCAGCGCGTCGTCGGTGAACGGTGAGCTGCACAGCGAGTAACAGCGGGCTACCGAGCCGGTGCGGTCGCTCGGGATGCGCAGGGTCAGAAATTGGCCGGGCGCATAGCGGAGCCGCTCCGCCGGAATGTCGGCACCGTCGGGCACGGCGAATACCAGCGAACGCGCCTCATCTGTCTCGGCGACCACATCGGCGACCTGCAGTTCCAGCACGTGGCTGCCGAGCGGCTCGTCGGGAACGTCGTCGGTCAAGGCACCGGCTTTCTCTTCTGACATAACTAGAACAGGTTACAGAAAAGTGGATTCCTGGCGCTACCAGCCGCAGGAATACCCTGCTCGACACAAATCGGAACGTGTTCTAGTCTCTGATTTAAATAGGCATCCAGGAGGAACCCGTGACGTCCATTGAACAACGTGACGCCCAATCGGTCCTAGACGGCATCGACGAACTGCTCCCCAAGCTGAGACAGCGGGCGCAGGAGACCGAAGACCTGCGGCGGTTGCCCGACGCGACCGTGAGCGAGCTTCAGGAAATCGGTTTCTTCAGGTTGCTGCAGCCCAAGCAGTGGGATGGCCTGGAATGTGACCCGACGCTGTTCTACGAGGCGGCTCGCCGACTGGCCAGCGCCTGCGGGTCCACGGGTTGGGTCGGCTCGATTGTCGGCGTGCACAACTGGCATCTGGCGCTGTTCGACCAGAAGGCCCAGGAGGAGGTCTGGGGCGAGGACACCAATGTGCGGATCTCGTCGTCGTATGCGCCGATGGGCGCGGGCACCGTGGTCGACGGCGGCTACCTGGTCAACGGTTCGTGGAACTGGTCGTCGGGATGTGACCATGCGACCTGGACGTTCGTCGGAGGACCGGTGATCAAAGACGGCCGGCCGGTGGACTTCGGCAGCTTTTTGATTCCGCGCAGCGAATACGAGATCGAGGACGTCTGGCATGTCGTCGGGCTGCGCGGAACGGGCAGCAACACCCTTCACGTCAAAGACGTCTTCGTGCCGCGCCACCGGTTCTTGTCGTACAGGGCGATGAACGACCACACCGCCGGCGGTCTTCAGACCAACACCGCGCCGGTGTACAAGATGCCATGGGGCACAATGCATCCCACTACTATCACGGCGCCGATCGTCGGTATGGCCTACGGTGCCTACGAGGCGCATGTGGAGCATCAGGGCAAGCGGGTGCGTGCGGCGTTCGCCGGTGAGAAGGCCAAGGACGACCCGTTCGCCAAAGTGCGTATCGCCGAGGCGGCCAGCGACATCGACGCGGCATGGCGCCAGCTGATCAGCAATGTCGGCGACGAGTACGCGCTGCTGGCGGCGGGCAGGGAAATCCCGTTCGCGCTGCGAGCCCGCGCCCGGCGCGACCAGGTGCGCGCCACCGGCCGCGCGATCGCTTCCATCGACCGGCTTTTCGAAGCCTCCGGTGCCACCGCGCTGGCCAACACCGCTCCCATCCAACGGTTCTGGCGCGACGCGCACGCCGGACGGGTGCACGCGGCCAACGACCCCGAGCGGGCCTACGTGATCTTCGGCAACCACGAATTCGGGCTGCCGCCCGGCGACACGATGGTCTGATGACCACTACTGAGGAGCTGACCTTCGAGTCCACCTCGCGCTACGCGCAGGTCGACGTCGAGGGGCCGTTGAAGCTGCACTACCACGAGGCCGGCGTCGGCAACCCGCAGACGGTGGTGCTGCTGCACGGCGGCGGTCCCGGGGCGTCGAGCTGGACCAACTTCTCCCGCAACATCGCGGTGTTCGCCCAGCACTTTCATGTGCTGGCTGTCGACCAACCCGGCTATGGTCACTCGGACAAACGCGCCGAGCATCCGCAGTTCAACCGTTACGCCGCAACAGCTTTGGAGGCCTTGTTCGACGAGCTCGGACTTGAGCGGGTGCCGCTGGTGGGCAACTCGCTGGGCGGCGGCACCGCGGTCCGGTTCGCTCTGGACTACCCGGACCGGGCCGGGCGACTCGTGCTGATGGGCCCGGGGGGCTTGAGCGTCAATCTGTTCGCGCCCGATCCGACCGAAGGCGTCAAGCGGCTCAACAAGTTCGCCATGGAACCGACCCGGGAAAACCTCGAGGCGTTTTTGCGGGTGATGGTCTACGACAAGAAGCTCATCACCCCCGAGCTGGTCGAGGCGCGGTATGCGCTGGCCAGCACCCCCGAGTCGCTGGCGGCGACCATGGCGATGGGAAAGTCGTTCGCCGGCGCAGACTTCGAGGCCGGGATGATGTGGCGCGAGGTGTACCGGCTGCGCCAGCCGGTATTGCTGATCTGGGGCCGTGAGGACCGGGTCAACCCGCTCGACGGCGCATTGGTGGCGTTGAAGACCATTCCGCGTGTACAGCTGCACGTTTTCGGGCAATGTGGACATTGGGCACAGGTGGAGAAATTCGACGAGTTCAACAAGCTCACAATTGACTTCCTCGGAGGTGCGTGATGGGTATCAGGTCACTGGGATATCTGCGCATCGAGGCCACCGACGTGGCGGCCTGGCGGGAGTACGGCCTGAAGGTCCTCGGCATGGTGGAGGGCTCTGGAACCACCGAGGGTGCCCTGTATCTGCGGATGGACGATTTCCCGGCCCGGCTGGTGATCGTGCCCGGTGAGCACGACCGGCTGGCTACGGCCGGCTGGGAATGCGCTAACGCCGAAGGGCTGCAGGAGATCCGGCATCGGCTCGACGTCGAAGGCGTGCCATACAAGGAGGCTACTGCCGCCGAACTGGCGGAGCGGCGTGTCGACGAGATGATCCAGTTCCAAGACCCGTCTGGCAACTGCCTGGAGGTCTTTCACGGCGCCGCGCTCGAGCACCGCCGGGTGGTCAGCCCGTACGGGCATAAGTTCGTCACCGGCGAGCAGGGGCTGGGCCATGTGGTGCTGTCCACCCGCGACGACATCGAGGCGCTGCACTTCTACCGGGATGTGCTCGGCTTCAAGCTGCGTGACTCGATGCGGCTACCACCGCAGCTGGTAGGCCGCCCCGCTGACGGACCGCCGGCTTGGCTGCGGTTCTTCGGCTGCAACCCGCGCCACCACAGCCTGGCGTTTCTGCCGATGCCGACCCCGAGCGGCATCGTGCATTTGATGGTCGAAGTCGAAAACGCCGACGACGTCGGACTCTGCCTGGACCGCGCGCGGCGGCGCAAGGTGCCGATGTCAGCCACGCTGGGCCGGCACGTCAACGACCTGATGCTGTCCTTCTATATGAAGACGCCAAGCGGATTCGACGTCGAATTCGGTTGCGAGGGAAGACAAGTCGACGACCAGGACTGGATCGCCCGGGAGAGCACGGCGGTCAGCCTGTGGGGCCACGACTTCACGGTCGGCGCGCGCGGCCAGTAATGACAGCCGCGCCGATTGATTCGCGCACCTTCCGGCAGGTGCTCGGTCAGTTCTGCACCGGCATCACGATCATCACCACCATGCACGACGACACCCCGGTGGGCTTCGCGTGCCAATCCTTCGCTGCGTTGTCGCTTGATCCACCGCTGGTGCTGTTCTGCCCCACCAAGGTGTCGCGGACCTGGCAGGCCGTCGAGGCCAGCGGGAAATTCTGCGTCAACATCCTGCACGAGCAGCAACAGCACATCTCGGCGCGGTTCGGCTCGAAGGAACCGGACAAGTTCGCCGGAATCGACTGGCACCCTTCCGAACTCGGCTCACCCGTCATCGACGGCGCACTGGCGCACATCGATTGCACGGTGGCGTCGGTGCACGACGGGGGAGATCACTTCGTGGTGTTCGGTGCGGTGCAGTCCCTTTCGGAGGTGCCCAAGACCAAGCCTCGGCCACTGTTGTTCTATCGCGGTGAGTACACCGGCATCGAGCCCGAGAAGAACACGCCCGCGCAGTGGCGCGACGACTTGGAGGCGTTTCTCACCACCACCACGCAGGACACCTGGCTCTGAGCCCTGCGCTTCGCCGATCAATCGAAGGGGCCCCGCCACCGCAGGCCCGGAAAACGGGCGAACGCGCGGTCTGTGGTGATCCACGTTGCGCCGTTCTCGATTGCGAGGGCGGCATGATAGGCGTCGGGAACTGTGTTGGCTTCGCCCCGACTTCGGTGCACAGCGAATCGAAAATGGCCCAATGTCGTGGCCCTGGCCGTAATGCGATAGCGGTCGGCCCCGCCCGGAGCGCGCGGCACGCGTCGAGCGCCTGGGCTGTCGAGCTCGGTTGCCGAAATACTCGATGGTTGGTGATCAGCCGGATAACGCTGGACAGCACGAGTTCGCTTATGCCGACGGGTTCATCGCCGGTGAGGACGTCGCCGACCCACGTCCGGTACGCGTCGTGATCGATGCTGTCTTGGCGGATGGCATAAACGCAGACGTTCACGTCAAGGAGCAGCATTGTCGCCCATCAGCTCGGCCAAGGCTTCTTTGGCCTCCAGGTCCACGCCCGGCTGCAACCCGCCGGCGCCGTGCGTCGGCAGCCGAAACTGTTCGCGAGCCGCTTGCTCGCTGTTACGGCGGAACATCGCCCGCAACGCGTCATCGATAACTGCCCCAAGCGATCGACTTGTTCTAGCGGCGAGAACCTTGGCCTCAGCGAGTAGATGCTCGTCGATATTAACAGTAGTGCGCACGTGTGCATCATATCATCGCTTCGATGCATCATGATGCGGACTGGGCCCTCTCGTCACACATCGGCCCGCTGTCCGGTCAACCGGGTGAGACGAGATGTCACGGGAGGCAGAACCATGAGACCTTTGAGTAAGGCAGCGCGGGCGTACCTGGTCACGCTGACGGCCCTGGTCGGACTGGCCAATGTCGGGATCGGAATCTGGTGTTTGGCCGCCCCCGGATCGTTCGCCGAATTCGTGAGATTCGAAGCGCACGAGCATTTTCTGCATGACATCGGCGCGTTCCAGCTGGGGCTGGGCGCGACGCTGCTCCTCGCGCTCATCTGGGCCGACGCATTGGCCACTGCGCTGGCCGGATTCATCGTGGCGAATACGGTGCACACGGTGAACCATGTGATCGACCTCGACCTCGGCGGGTCGGCCGCGCAAGCATGGGTGCTCGGTGTGGTCTCGGTAGCGCTTGTCGGGGCTTTCGTGTTGCGGCTCCGTCAACTCGGCTATGTTCTGGGCGCGGTGACCGCCGCAACGGATCCGAGGCTGGCTTCGTTCGTGCGGCAGAAGACGATCAGGCTGACCACTTTTCGCAAGGATGGCAGCCCCGGCACCAGCCCGGTGAGCATCGTGGTCGACGGAGACCGGGCGTACTTCCGCAGTTTCGAGCGGGCGGTCAAGGTCCGCCGGATACGGCGGAACCCCGGCGTCGAATTCGGGTCGGCGACAGTATCAGGCAAGCCGACCGGGCCGATGCAACCCGGTCGAGTGCGGCTACTGGAGGGCGCCGAGTACCAGGCAGCCGGCCGCCTGCTGCGGCGCAAGTACCCCG
This sequence comes from uncultured Mycobacterium sp., assembly GCF_964249325.1. NCBI lineage: Bacteria > Bacillati > Actinomycetota > Actinomycetes > Mycobacteriales > Mycobacteriaceae > Mycobacterium > uncultured Mycobacterium sp. Next base: position 17,613 of record NZ_CAXUCH010000014.1, read on the forward strand.
TCCTGCACGGCGTGGTGGTGCCGTTGCTGCATCGACTGATGCGTCGGAAGTACGGCCGCACAGTTCACGCCGAATTGATTCCGTCGGCTTCGCCCGGTTAGCCCAGCCACGGGCCAATCCGGCGCAGCGCCTCCTCGATATCGGATTTTGGTCCGGCGAACGATACGCGGACGAACGACCCACCACGCACGGTGTCGAAGTCGATGCCCGGCGCGATCGCGACCCCGGTGTCGCACAACAGCTTCTCGCAAAACTGTAGTGAGTCGGTGGTGTAGTCCGACACGTCGGCGTAGACGTAAAAGGCGCCGTCAGTAGGAGCAAGCCGATCAATCCCGATCTCCCGCAACCCATCCAACAGAAGTCGACGGTTGACCGCGTACTCATGGAGATGACCGTCTGCTTCGGCGACCGACTCGGCCGTGAATGCCGCGATCGCGGCGTACTGCGACAGCACGGGAGGGCAGATGGTGAAGTTGCCGGTCAGACAGTCCACCGCGCGGCGCAGCTCCGGCGGCACCAGCCGCCAACCAATGCTTTTCGGGAGGTTTCCCAGGCGCAACTGGTCTCCGGCGCGCCTTCGTAAACCAGGCCGTGGTAGACCTCATCGCTGATCAGCTGCACCCCGGAGTCCTCGCACCAGGATGCGATGGCCGCCAGCTCCGCCGGTGGGATGACGGTACCGGTTGGGTTGGCCGGGCTGGCCACCACCACACCGCGCGGCGGCGGGTCGAGCGCGGCCAACATCGCGACGGTCGGCTGAAAGCGCGTATCGGGGCCGCACGGCATATCCACCACCTCGCAACCCAAGGCGGAAAGGATGTTTCGGTAGCATGGGTAGCCGGGGCTGGTGACCACGACGCGGTCGCCGACGTCGAAGCACGCCAGGAATGCGAGCAGAAAACCGCCCGACGAGCCGGTGGTGATGATGACGTCGTCGGGCTCGACGGTGATGCCATGGCGCGGCATATATTTCTGTGCGATCGCGCTGCGGAGTTCCGGAATACCGAGCGCCACCGTGTAACCCAGCGGGCCGCTGTCCAACGCCGCTTTGGCAGCGGCGCGCACCGGCGCCGGCGCTCCCGCGCTCGGTTGACCCGCCGACAAGTTCACCAGGTCGCCGTGCGTGCGCTGGCGCTCGGCCGCCGCCAGCCAAACATCCATCACGTAAAACGGCGGGATGCCGGCGCGCAGTGCGACAGAACCGTTCACGTGTTGCTATTCAACACTTCCCGCTCGAGTCGGCGCAGCTGATCGCGCGGCGGCCCGAGCAGCTGAGAAGTGCCGTGTGCGCGTTTGAAGTAGAGGTGCATGTCGTGTTCCCAGGTGATCGCGATGCCGCCGTGCAGCTGGATGCCCTCGGCGGCCACCCTGCTGAACGCCTCGCTCGCGGCGACGCGGGCCAGGGCCGCCGCCGTCGCCGACGGCTGCGCCACGGCGTCGTTGACCACTGCGCGGGCGGCCTGCACCGCGACATACAGGTCGGCCATCCGGTGCTTGAGCGCCTGGAAGCTGCCGATGGGCCGGCCGAACTGCACCCGTTGCTTGGTGTAGTCGACGGTCAGCTCCAGGCAACGGGTGGCCGCGCCGATCTGTTCGGCGGCCAACAGGATCGCCGCGATGTCGCCGATGCCCGGATTGTCGCCTAGCGGCGCGGTGCTGTGCGGTGTGATGCGGCCCAGCCGGCGAGTCGGATCCATGGTCTCGACGCGTTCGGTGCTGAACTCGGTCCACCGGGTGAGTGTGTCCCCGGTGCACTCGACGACGATGTCGGCGATGTCGCCGTTGACCACGTAGTCGGGGTCGAACACCACAGCGCCGATCGCGGTGCCCTCGGCCAGCGCCGCCAGCGCGTTGGCGTCGGGCTCGTCAGCGGCGAGCAGCGCGAGCTCGGCCAGCGTGGTGCCCAGCAACGGGGTAGGCACCAGGCCCTTGCCGAGCTCCTCGACGACGATCGCGGCATCGGCCAAGACGCCGCCCGCGCCGCCGAACTCTTCCGGTACCACCAGCGCAGCCGCGCCGACTTGCTCGCACAGCAGCCGCCACAGCGATTCGTCGTAGCCGCGCTCGGATTCCATGGCCGTCCGCACTGCCTCCGGACCGGCGTGCTTGGCCACCAGCGCAGCGACGGTCTCGCGCAGCAGTTCCCGTTCGTCTGTCATGGGCGCCGCTCCTCATCGCTGGGCTCTGCATCGTCGCCGGCGCGTGTCACGTCAACGCCTCCAGCACCCGTCGCCGATGCACAGCCGGATCACCCCAGGCCGGTCGCAGCGCCTGCACCCGCAGCAACCACAACGACAAATCATGTTCGGCGGTAAAGCCGATCGCGCCGTGGGTTTGCAGCGCCGACCGGGCGGCCAGCAGCGCGGCGTCGGCGGCCGCTACCTTGGCGGCACTGACGTCGCGGCGGGCGTCAGGCGATTTGTCGGCGAGCGACAGCGCGGCGCCGTAGATCAGCGGGCGAGCCAACTCCACGGCGATATGCACGTCGGCCAGCTTGTGCTTGATCGCCTGATACGAGCCGATCACCCGCCCGAACTGGCTGCGCTGCTTGGCGTAGTCGACGGCCGCGTCCAGCAGTGCCTGCCCGGCACCGACCAGTTGCGCGGCGGTGGCCAGCGCGCCGAACTCGTAGGCGCGCGCGACGTCGGCGGTCCATCCGTCGCCATCCGCTTCCACGTCGAACAGGCGCCGGCTGGGATCGATGCACTCGTGACGCGCGCCGACGTGCGCCTCACTAACCCGGCCATCGCCGGCCAACAGCACCAGCCCGGCTGCATCGGCGTCCAGCGCCCGCGGGATCTGTGGCGGCAGCGCGACCGTTGCGATCAACTCACCGGCTGCCAGTGCCGCACACCGCGCGTCGTCGGTCATCAGAATCGGAGCTACGGCAACCGATTCCGTAACAGGTCCCGGCACGCACCAGCGGCCGAGCCGCTCCAGCGCGACGACGAGGTCCACCGGGTGGGCGTCGATGCCGTCGAACCTCTCCGGCACCAGCAACGCGGTCACACCGAGGTCGGTGAGCTGTGCCCACACCTTGCGGCCGGGCCCGGTGTCGCCGGCGGCCCAGGCGCGCACCGCGCCCGGCATATCGGCTGCGGCCAGCGCGGCGTCGATGCTCGCCGCCAAGTCGCGCTCCTGTGCCTCCAGCTCGAATTTCATCGTGCCTTCTCCCGGGGCAGGCCCAGCAGCCGCTCGGCGATGATGTTGCGCTGAATCTCGTTGCTGCCGGCGTAGATCGGGCCACCCAGTGCGAACAGCAAGCCGTCGCTCCACGCATCGGCCAGCTCGCCGTCGGCGCCGCGGATCTCCAGCGCAGTCTGGTGCAGCGCGAAATCAAGGTCGGACCAGAACACTTTGGTCACCGAGGACTCGGCACCCAGTTCGCCGCCCTGGGCCAGCCGGGTCACCGTGCCGAACGTATGCAGCCGGTAGGCCTGCGCCTTGATCCACGCGTCGGCAACCTGGTCACCGAAGGCACTGTCGCCGCCGGCTTTCCACAACTGAACCAGGCGCTCGGCGGCGGCCAGGAAACGCGCCGGGCTGCGCAGCGACATGCCGCGTTCGTTGCTCGACGTGCTCATCGCCGCTCGCCAGCCCTCGTTCACCTCGCCGATCACGTCACGGTCGGGCACGAACACGTCGTCGAGGAAGATCTCGCCGAAACCGGTGTCGCCGTTCAGCTGCTTGATCGGGCGCACGGTGACAGCGTCGGCGCGCAGGTCGAACATGAAGTAGGTCAGGCCGCGGTGCCGCTCGGCGGCGGGATCCGAGCGGAACAACCCGAAAGCCCTGTCGCCGAACGGCGCCCGCGAGCTCCAGATCTTCTGACCGTTCAGCAGCCAGCCGCCGTCGGTGCGGGTGGCCGTCGACCGCAGCGACGCCAGGTCGCTACCCGATTCGGGTTCGGACCAGGCTTGCGCCCAGATCTCCTCACCGCTGGCCATCTTGGGCAAGACCCGATCCAGCTGCTCCTGAGTGCCGTGGGCAAACAACGTCGGCGCCAGCATCGACGTGCCGTTGGCGCTGGCCCGGCCCGGCGCGCCCGCGCGGAAGTACTCTTCTTCGAAAACCACCCACTGCAACAGCGTCGCGTCGCGGCCGCCGTACTTTCGCGGCCAGGTGATCACCGACAGCCCGGCGTCGAAAAGCACCCTGTCCCAACGCCGGTGCTGCTCGAAACCTTCGGCCGTGTCGTAGGACTTGGTGGGAAACGACGCCTTGTTGGCCGTCAAGAACTCCCGCACCTCACGCTGGAAAGCCAGCGTTTCGTCGTCGAAATCAAGGTCCATCTATGGCATCTTTCGCAGTAGGGGCTTGACCACCTTGCCGCCCGCGTTGCGGGGCAGCTCCTCGACAAACCGCACCGAGCGGGGCGTCTTGAAGTTCGCCAGGTGCTCTCGCGTGTAAGCGATCACCGCCTGCTCGTTCAGACCGGATCCCGGCCGCATCACCACGAATGCGCGGCCGACTTCACCGAGCCGCTCGTCGGGCACTCCGATCACCGCGGCATCCGCCACACCGTCCAACCGAAGCAGCACCTGCTCGACCTCGGCGGGGTATACGTTGAACCCGCCGCAGATGTACATGTCCTTGAGCCGGTCGGTGATCACCAGATTGCCTGCGGCGTCGAGTGTTCCGACGTCACCGGTGTGCAGCCAGCCCTCGGCATCGATGGTCGCCGCGGTGGCCTCGGGATCGTCGAGGTAGCCCAGCATGACGTTGGGTCCGCGCAGCAACACCTCGTTCTGTAGGCCGATCCGCAGCTCGAAATCGGCGATGGGGCGCCCACAGGTGGTGGCGACCGTGACGGGGTCGTCGTCAGCGCGGCACATGGTGCCGAACCCGTTGGATTCGGTCAGGCCGTAGGCGGTCAGCACGATGTCGATGTCCAGCTCGCTTTGCATCCGCTCGATCAACACCACCGGCACCGTGGCCGCACCGGTGACCGCGAACCGCAGTGAGCTCAGGTCGTATTCGCCGCGCGCGGGATGGTCGAGCAGCGTTTGATAGATGGTCGGCGGGCCGGGGAGCACCGTGATGCGGTGCTCGGTCACCGCCCGCATCGCCCGCCTCGGCTCGAAGGTCAGTTGCGGAAACAACGTGGCGCCGGTCTGCAGGCAGGCCAAAATGCCGGCTTTGTAACCGAAGTTGTGGAAGAACGGGTTGATGCACAGGTAGCGGTCGTCGCTGGTGATCTTGCCGCAGGCCGCCCACGCCGCCGATCCGGATAGCGACTGCCGGTGGGCACACAGCACCCCTTTGCTGCGGCCGGTGGTACCGGAGGTGAACAGGATGTCGGAGACGTCGTCGGGGCGCACCGCTGCCGCGCGGGCGTCGGCGGCCTCGAGGTCCACGCCGCCTGCGACGAACTCGTTCCACGTGCCGTCATTCCGGTCTACCGGCACCCGCACGATGTGACGCAAATCGGGCAGCGCGGCCTGGTCGAGCGCAGCGAGCTTGTCGGCTCCGAGGAACTCGCCCATACCGATCAGCAGGGGCGCGCCCGTGCGCGCCAGGATGTCGGCGGCCTCGGCAGCGGTGTAGCGGGTATTGATCGGCACCATCGTCGCGCCGGCGTAATGCGTGGCCAGGCAGGCGACCACCCAATGCCAGGTGTTGGGCGACCAGATCGCCACCCGGTCACCAGCCCCGACCCCGAGGCTGATCATCGCGGCCGCAGCCCGGCGGACCTCCTCGCGCAGTTGGCCGAAGGTGAGTGTGCGATCAGGCGTGACCAGCGCTGCATGGTCGGGGAGCTCGCGCGCGATGCGATCCACTACCGCAGGAATGGTCTGCGGCTGGCTCGACATCGACGCTCCTCTGGATTTTTAGTGCTCGGCACGTCCGCTGCCGCCGGCGAAATCCACGCTCCCTAACAAAGCAAGTGCTTGGTAGGTTAGCCTACAGGGATGCAGGACGTCGAGGAGTTCCGGGCTGAGGTCCGCGAGTGGCTCGCCGAGAACCTGGTCGGCGAATTCGCCAAGCTGAAGGGACTCGGCGGTCCGGGGCGCGAGCACGAGGCGTTCGAAGAGCGGCGGGCCTGGAACCAGCAGCTGGCGAAGGCGGGCCTGACCTGTCTGGGTTGGCCGGTCGAGCACGGTGGCCGAGGCCTGTCGGTGGCGCACCGGGTGGCGTTTTACGAGGAGTATGCGATCGCCGACGCGCCCGCCAAGGTCAACCATTTCGGTGAAGAACTGCTCGGGCCGACGCTGATCGCCTACGGCACACCCGAACAGCAGCAGCGGTTTTTGCCGATGATCCTCGACGTCACCGAGTTGTGGTGTCAGGGCTACTCGGAGCCCGGCGCGGGCAGCGACCTGGCCAACGTGTCCACCACCGCGGTGCTCGACGCCGACCAATGGGTGATCAACGGGCAGAAAGTGTGGACGTCGCTGGCGCACTGGGCGCAATGGTGTTTCGTGCTGGCGCGCACCGAAAAGGGCTCCAAGCGCCACGCCGGGCTGTCATATCTCCTGGTTCCGCTCGATCAGCCCGGGGTGCAGATCCGTCCGATCGTGCAATTGACCGGCGACTCGGAGTTCAACGAGGTGTTCTTCGACGACGCCCGCACCGACGCCGACCTGGTAGTCGGCGCACCCGGCGACGGGTGGCGAGTCGCGATGGGCACGCTGACGTTCGAGCGCGGTGTTTCGACACTGGGCCAACAGATCGTCTACGCGCGCGAGCTGAACAGCATCGTGGAGCTGGCCAAGCGCACCGGCGCCGCCGAGGACCCGCTGATCCGGGAACGGCTGACGCGCTCCTGGGCGGGCCTGCGAGCAATGCGCTCCTATGCCTTGGCCACCATGGATGTCGAACAGCCTGGACAGGACAACGTCTCAAAGTTGTTGTGGGCCAACTGGCATCGCGAACTCGGCGAGATCGCGATGGAGGTGCGGGGCCAGCCGGGCATGGTCTTGGACGGCGGCGACTTCGACGAGTGGCAGCGGCTCTACCTGTTCACCCGGGCCGCCACCATCTACGGCGGCTCCAACGAGATCCAGCGCAACATCATTGCCGAGCGGGTGCTCGGCCTGCCCCGAGAGGTCAAAGGATGACGCTTGCCGTCCCGCCGAAAGAGGTTGTTGGACACGGGCTTTTGAACGGTAAGGTCGTCGTAGTCACGGCGGCAGCCGGCACCGGCATCGGATCGGCCACCGCGCGGCGCGCGTTGATGGAGGGCGCCGACGTCGTCGTCTCCGATCACCACCAACGACGCCTCGGTGAGACGGCTCAGCAACTATCCGCCCTTGGACTGGGCCGCGTTGAGCATGTGCTGTGCGACGTCACCTCCAGCGTGCAGGTCGACGCCCTGATCGCGTCGACCACCGCGAGGATGGGCCGCATGGACGTGCTCGTCAACAACGCCGGCCTCGGCGGGCAGACCCCGGTGGTCGACATGACCGACGAGGAATGGGACCGGGTCTTGGATGTGACGCTGACGTCGGTGTTCCGGGCCACCCGGGCGGCGCTGGGCTACTTCCGCGAGGCCGATCACGGCGGGGTGATCGTCAACAACGCCAGCGTGCTGGGCTGGCGGGCCCAGCACTCGCAAGCGCACTATGCAGCGGCCAAAGCCGGGGTGATGGCGTTGACGCGTTGCAGCGCAATCGAAGCCGTGGAATACGGGGTGCGGATCAACGCGGTGTCGCCCAGCATCGCCCGGCACAAGTTTCTGGACAAGACATCGTCGCCGGAGCTACTGGAGCGGTTGTCGGCCCAGGAGGCGTTCGGCCGCTCCGCTGAACCGTGGGAAGTAGCGGCGACCATTGCGTTTTTAGCCAGCGACTACTCCAGTTACCTGACTGGAGAAGTGATTTCGGTATCGAGCCAACACCCATGAATCGGCGCGACGAACTTCTGGAACTGGCGGCGACGATGTTTGCCGAACGTGGCTTGCGCGCAACCACGGTACGCGACATCGCCGATGGTGCCGGCATCCTGTCGGGCAGCCTCTATCACCATTTCTCTTCCAAGGAAGAGATGGTCGACGAAGTGCTGCGCGGCTTCCTGGACTGGCTGTTCAACCGCTACCAGGAGATCATCGACACCAAACCCAACCCGCTGGAGCGACTCAAGGGGCTGTTCATGGCGTCGTTCGACGCGATCGAGCACCGCCACGCCCAGGTCGTCATCTACCAGGACGAGGCCAAGCGGCTGTCTTCGCAGCCGCGGTTCTCCTACATCGAGGACCTCAACAAGAAGCAGCGCCAAATGTGGGTCGACGTTCTGCATCAAGGAATTGAAGAGGGATATTTCCGGCCCGACCTCGACGTCGACCTGGTCTACCGGTTCATCCGCGACACCACCTGGGTGTCGGTGCGCTGGTATCAACCCGGCGGGCCGCTCACCGCTGAACAGGTCGGCCGGCAGTATCTCGCCATCGTCCTAGGCGGAATCACCGCGAACAGAAAAGGAGTCTGACATGGCTGAAGTTTCCCAGGCCTACGTGATCGACGCGGTACGTACCGCGGTGGGCAAGCGCAACGGATCGCTGGCCGGCGTACATACAATCGACCTGGGGGCGACGGCTTTTCACGGCCTTTTCGACCGCGTCGACGTCGACCCTGCCGCGATCGACGACGTAATCGTCGGTTGCGTCGATGCCATCGGCGGGCAGGCCGGAAACATCGGCCGGCAGGCGTGGCTGGCTGCGGGCTACCCGGAGGAGGTTCCTGGAGTCACCGTCGACCGCCAATGCGGCTCCAGCCAGCAGGCAATTTCATTTGGAGCGCAAGCCATTATGTCGAACACCGCGGATCTGATCCTGGCCGGCGGCATCCAAAACATGAGCCAAATCCCGATCGCCGCGGCGATGGAAGTCGGCAAGCAGTTCGGCTTCACCACGCCTACCGCGGAGTCGAAGGGGTGGCAGCATCGCTACGGCGACGAGGAGATATCGCAGTTCCGCGGCGCGGAATTGATCGCCGAGCGGTGGAATCTTTCGCGGGAGGAGATGGAACGCTACGCGCTGTCCAGCCATCAGCGGGCACTCGCGGCCATCCGCGCCGGGCACTTCGACAACGAGATCGTCGCGGTCGGTGATTTCCGCATCGACGAAGGGCCGCGCGAGTCGTCGCTGGAGAAGATGGCCTCGCTGCCGACGCTGCGTGAGGGCGGCCGCCTGACCGCGGCGCTGGCCAGCCAGATCTCCGACGGCGCCAGCGCCGTGCTGCTGGCCTCGGAGCAGGCGGTCAAAGACCACAAGCTCACCCCACGGGCGCGCATCCACCACATCAGCGCGCGCGGCGCCGATCCGGTGTTTATGCTGACCGGCCCGATTCCGGCCACCCGCTACGCCTTGGAGAAGACTGGGCTGTCGATCGACGACATCGACGTCGTCGAGATCAACGAGGCGTTCGCGCCGGTCGTCATGGCCTGGCTCAAAGAGATCAAGGCCGACCCGGAAAAGGTCAACCCCAACGGCGGCGCGATCGCGCTGGGTCATCCGCTGGGCGCCACCGGTGCCAAACTTTTCGCCACCATGCTCAACGAACTGGAGCGCACCGGCGGCCGCTACGGGCTGCAGACGATGTGCGAGGGCGGCGGCACCGCCAACGTCACGATCATCGAGCGGCTGTAATCCGTTTCTGCGGCGGGTGTGAAACTCACGACGCATCATCGGCGTGTCGCGTCGTCAGATTCACAGTCGCGCGCCTGTCGGTGGCGATTGGCAGCATTGCGGCATGACAGAACTGCCATGGCCGTTTCTCGGCTCTGAAGCCCTGGCGGCGAAGGCCATCCCGGAACGGGCGATGCGCTCGCTATATGAGCCGGTCTACCCAGGCGTCTACGTACCTGAAGGCGTCGACCTGACCGCGGGCCAGCGTGCGGAGGCGGCATGGCTGTGGTCACGACGACGCGGGATTGTCGCCGGACAGTCGGCGGCGGCGCTGCTGGGCACCAAGTGGGTGGATCCGCTGGCCTCGGCGGAGCTGGTATACGACAATCGTCATCCACCGGCCGGTATCACAGTGCACAACGACGCTTTGTTGCCCAACGAGATAGCCGAAGTTGGCGCCATGTCGGTAACCAGCGCTGCACGAACAGCATTCGACATCGGGCGCCGAACGACTTCCCGGTTGCAAGCCGTCCAGCGACTCGATGCGCTGATGAATGTCACCGATGTCAAGGCCAACGACGTGGAGGCCGTCATCGCCGAACATCCAGGTGTGCGCGGCTTGGTTCGGCTCCGGCAGGTGCTGCCGCTGGCTGATGGCGGCGCAGAATCGCCGCAGGAGACGCGGACCCGTCTGGTGTTGATCGATGCCGGACTTCCGAGACCACAAACGCAGATCGCCGTGTACGACGAATACGGCGACTTCGTTGCGCGCATCGATATGGGCTATGAGGAATACCGTGTGGGTATCGAGTACGACGGGCTCCAGCACTGGCTGAATCCCGAGCAGCGCGCCCGCGACATCGATCGGCAAACCGCCTTGCTCGATCTGGGCTGGGTGATTGTCAGGGTAAGTAGTGAGTTGCTCCGATACCGGCAGGGCACTGTGATCGCTCGAGTGGTAGCCGCAATGCGAGCCGCGGGATGGCGTCCCTGATCGACTGTGAACCTCACGACGGGTTGTCGGCGTGTCGCGTCGGCTAGTTCACCGTCGAGTGGCTGATCTACTCCACCAGCGCCGACGCCGCACGGAGGTGCTTGATCGCGTCGCTGACAATCGTTTGGATCAACTCCGCGCACGACGGCAGATCCTCGAGGATGCCGGCCACCTGGCCGGACGCCAGCACCCCGGCTTCGGTATTGCCTTCAACCAGCCCGGCTTTCAACAGCATCGGGGTGTTGGCCGCCATCACCACCTGGGACCAGGTCATTTCCTTGCCGTGACGCATCGCCAACCCGTCGCGGATCATCGACCGCCACGTCATCTGCGACATCTTCTTGAACCTCGCAGCATTCAGCATCGCTGCAGTGAAACCCCTTGCCCGCGAGCCGCTTTCAAGTTTCTCGACCAGCTCCGTGCGCAGCACGCGGTGCGGCATGCCGTCGACGCGGGTGGTAACCACGGTGCCGTCCAAGCCCGCTTGCAGATAGCGGCGTTTGACCGCGTCGGGCACGGTCGAGTCGGAGGTGAGCAGAAATCGGGTGCCCATCGCCACCCCGGCCGCGCCGTAACACAACGCCGCCGCCAGGCCGCGGCCGTCGAAGAAGCCACCCGCCGCAATTACTGGGATACCTGTCTCATTTAAGGCGTCCAGCACCGACGGCAACAGCAGGGTGGTCGCGACGGGGCCGGTGTGTCCGCCGCCTTCGCCGCCCTGCACGATTACCGCGTCGACGCCCCAGTAGGCCACCTTGCGGGCATGCTTGGCTGCGCCCACCGACGGGATCACCACGACACCGGCCTCTTTCAGGCGAGTGATCAACTCCTGCTTGGGTGCCAGCGCAAATGACGCCACCTTCACGCCTTCGCGGATCATCAGGTCGACCCGCTCGCCGGCGTCGGCGGCGTCGGCGCGGATGTTGACGCCGAACGGCTTGTCGGTGGCGGCTTTGACCTTGCCGATCGCGGCGGCCAACTCGTCGAGGGTCATCGTGGCCGACGCCAAGATCCCCAGCCCGCCCGCATTGGCGGTGGCCGATACCAGCCGCGCACCGGCCACCCAGCCCATGCCGGTCTGGACCACCGGGTGCTCGACGCCGACCAGCTCCGTCAGCGGTGTGCGCAGCCTCATAGCCACCGCCGACGATGCAGAGCAAAGCGATGAGGAGGCGGAATCATCATGACCTTACCTCTTTGTCGCGCAACGACTTGGGGTCGAGGACGTCCCGGATCAGGTGCAACTCGTCCTCGGAAGGCGGCCTGGTTTCCTCGGCCTCGTCAAGCCCATGCACCTCGAACGACGTTGCCTCACGGACGTCGTCCGGGCGGACACCCGGGTGCAGGCTCAGCGCCCGCATGCTGTGATTGGGCCCGCCGAAGTCGAAGACGCCCAAGTTGGACACGACGCGGTAGACGTTGACGAACCGGAACGCCGGATTGTCCGGATCGATCTTGTCGTAGCCGATTCCGGACACCACGTCGACGGCGCCGCAGAACACCCGCGGCGAATGGTTGCCGACCCAATAGCTGGTGGCGTGATTGATGGTGTTGCCGGGCGCGCCGCGCACACCGAACATCTGCCGGGTCGGGCGCTGCAACGGCCCGAAAGCGGAGATGTTCTGATTGCCGTAGCGGTCAACCTGGTTGGCGCCCATCACCACATGCCGCCTTCCCCACGCCAGTGTCTCGAACACCCGGCCGAACGGCATCCAGCCCTCGATCGCGCCGGAACCCCCCAAGGCCGGGGTGTCGGCCAGCAGTTGGGCCTCCCCGTCGGTCAGCAAGATGTCGGGCGAAAACGTCAACCGGGCCAGCCGCGCGCCGATCAAGGCCACGGTCGTCATCGGGCTGATCAGGATCTCGCCGGCGTCGCGAAACAGCTCGGCGCACGCCATTACGCAGACTTCTGCTCGGCTGATCATGACGCTCCCCCAAACCGGCGTACCGCCGCTTGATAGTCGGATTCACTGCCGGCCAAATAGGTCGCCGCGAACTCCCGCCAACTGTCCTCAGTTGCGGCAGCCTCCACGTAATGGCGCTGGAACTTCTCGTCGCGGCCGTAGTCCGGCGCGGCGGTGGTGAAGTGGGCACCGCCGGGTGCCTCCACGACGGCGTCGACCATCATCCGGTTCACCAGCAGGGCCTGCGGTGGCACCGACTTGACCAGCTCCTCGGTCGTCACCACGCGCTCCACCGAAACAAAGCGTCTCTCGGCGGCCATCAGATACAGGTCGTCGAAGTAGGGGTCGATGCCGGTGTAGGCCGCGTTGCCTTGGGCATCACCGAGATTGAGATGCACGAACGCGGCGTCCAACCGCAATGCCGGCATCGCGATCAACGTCTCGTACCCGCCGCCCGGCGCCGGATAGGGCGAGCGGACCGTGGCCAACTCGCCCTCCCAGAAGTCGACGACTGAGCTACCCAGGCCGGCGCGGATCGGCAAAAACGGCAACCTTTGTGCTGCGGCCTGCAGCCCGCAGCGCAGCATGCCTTCGTCCATCTCCCGGGCCTGAATCGAACCGCTGGTACGCGCCTTGGCGAACCACGGGTCGTAGAACGGCGGCGAATCCAGCGACACGAAGCCGTAGTAGACGCGGCGCACCTTGTCGGCAGAACACAGCAGCCCGATGTCCGGCCCGCCGTAGGTGACCACGGTCAAATCGGTGATGTCCGAACGTAAGATCGCGCGCACGAACGCCATTGGTTTGCGTCGCGATCCCCAGCCGCCGATGCCGATAGTCATGCCGCTGCGCAGTTCAGCGACGGCCTCATCCAGGCTGGTCAACTTGCTTACTGTCATTTACCGCCTCCTCCTCATCGCTTCGCTCTGCATCGTCGGCGGCGGCTATGACTTCTTCCCCGACTTTGTGGTGCCGGCGAACGCGTCACGGTGTTCGTCGGAAACTCCGGCGAGGTTGAGCTCGAACGTAAAGCCTTGTTCCATGCGGTAACTGGAGTTCACATGCTGCACGTCGATGAAGTTCAGCGCCTCTTTGGCGGCTCGGATGACCCGGGTGTCCTTGGCGGCGATGTCGCGCGCCACCCGTAACGCGGCCTCGTCCAACTGGTCTCGAGGCACCACCTCGTGCACCGAACCGAAGTGGTGCAAGGTGGCGGCGTCGACGGTAGCGGCGGTGAAAAACAGCCGACGCATCATGTGCTGGGGCACCAGCCGAGACAGATGTGTCGCCGCTCCCAGCGCGCCCCGCTCGACTTCCGGCAGCCCGAACGTGGCGTCGTCGGAGGCCACGATGACATCGGAGTTGCCGACCAATCCGATGCCGCCTCCGACACAGAATCCGTTCACGGCGGCGATCACCGGCACCGCGCATTCGTAGACTGCTTTGAAAGCCGCAAAGCAGCCGCGGTTGGCGTCGATCAGCGCGGTGAATCCTTCACTGCGCTGCATCTCCTTGATGTCGACCCCGGCGTTGAAGCCGCGGCCCTCGGCCCGCAGGATCACCACATGGGTGTCCGGCTCGCGGCCCGCAGCAGTCACAGCGTCGGCGAGTTCGAACCAACCGCGCGACGGGATGGCGTTGACCGGCGGATAGTCGACGCTAACCGCGACTATGCCCGGCCCTGGGATGGTGGACGTGATCGGCATGGCACTTCCTGGGTCGACTACCTAAGCAAGCACTTGCTTGGTACGCTAGCACAGTGACCCGCGCCGAAGGAGACCCTGAGTTCAACTTGGGACTGGCCGGGCGGGTAGTGCTG
>NZ_CAXUCH010000014.1:31904-39744 GCF_964249325.1 uncultured Mycobacterium sp.
CGTCCGGGGGGTGGGCGCCGGAATCAGCGCGGTCTTCGCCGAACAGGGGGCGACGGTGGTGACGTGCGCGCGACGCGCGGTCGAGGGCCTGCCCTATGAGTTCCACGCCTGCGATGTGCGTGATGAGGACGCGGTCGCCCGGTTGATCGACGCGATCGGCGAGCGGCACGGGCGTCTCGACGTCCTGGTCAACAACGCCGGCGGCTCGCCATACGCGCTCGCCGCCGAAGCGACGCATACCTTTCATCGCAAGATCATCGAGCTCAATCTGCTTGGTACCCTACTGGTTTCGCAACGGGCTAATGCGCTGATGCAGCAGCAGCCTAACGGCGGCTCGATTGTCAACATCTCGTCCGTCAGCGGGCGCAGGCCGTCACCGGGCACCGCGGCGTACGGCGCGGCGAAGGCAGGCGTCGAGAACCTCACTGCGACATTGGCGGTCGAGTGGGCGCCCAAGGTACGGGTGAACGCATTGGTGGGTGGCATGGTCGAGACCGAGCAAGCGGAATTGTTCTACGGCGATGCCGAGTCGATCGCCCGGGTCGCGGCCACGGTGCCTCTGGGCCGGTTGGCACAGCCAGCCGATATCGGTTGGGCAGCAGCGTTTCTGGCGTCTGACTTGGCGTCGTATATCAGCGGGACGACGATTGCGGTCCACGGCGGCGGGGAGCCGCCGCCGTACCTCGCCGTGTCGAGTGCCAACAAGTAAAGGAGCAACGGGTATGGGTTTGGTCGACGGCCGGGTGGTCATCGTCACCGGGGCGGGCCGCGGTATCGGGCGCGCCCATGCGTTGGCGTTCGCCGCCGAGGGTGCACGAGTGGTTGTCAACGACATCGGGGTCAGCTTGGACGGCACGGGTGAAGGCGAGAGGAGCCCAGCGCATGCCGTCGTCGAGGAGATCGAGGCTGGCGGGGGAGAAGCTGTCGTCAACGGCGACAACGTGGCGGACTGGGACGGTGCTGCCCAGCTCATCCAGACCGCGGTCGACACCTTCGGCCGGTTCGATGTGTTGGTCAACAACGCCGGCATCGTGCGCGACAGGATGATCGCGAACACTAGCGAGGAAGAGTTCGACGCTGTCATCGCCGTGCACCTCAAGGGCCACTTCGCCACGATGCGACACGCCGCGTCCTATTGGCGCGGGCTGGCCAAGGCCGGCGAATCGGTCGATGCCCGCATCATCAACACCAGTTCCGGCGCGGGCCTGCAGGGCAGTGTCGGGCAGGGCAACTACTCGGCCGCCAAGGCCGGTATCGCGGCGTTGACGCTCGTCGGCGCCGCTGAAATGGGTCGTTACGGTGTGACCGTCAACGCGATCGCACCGTCAGCACGCACCCGCATGACCGAGACCGTCTTTGCCGAGATGATGGCCAAACCCGACGAGGGCTTCGATGCCATGGCGCCGGAAAACATTGCGCCTCTGGTGGTGTGGCTGGGCAGTCCCGAGTCCCGCGACGTCACCGGCAAGGTATTCGAGGTCGAGGGCGGCATCATCCGGGTTGCCGAGGGTTGGGCGCATGGGCCACAGGTCGACAAGGGCGCGCGGTGGGATCCCACCGAACTCGGGCCGGTGGTCAGTGATCTGTTGGCCAAGTCCCGGCCGCCCGTGCCGGTATACAGCGCTTAGCCAGCCGCGCCGGTCGGCTCGCAGACCACCAGCGAGATCATCCGGTCGGTGGCCTCGCGGTAACCCTTATACGGCGGATACATCCGGATTAGCGGCGGCCAGTAGTGATCCGTTCCTCGTCGGTGGCGTCACGTGCCACCAGCTTCAAATGCTCATCGCGAATCTGGACTTCGACTTTGGGATTTGACTCCAGGTTCAAGTACCACCCCGGGTTCTTGGCTCGGCCTCCGAAAGAGGCCGGCACTATCACTCGGTCACCGTCGCGCAGGTAGAGCGTTGCGGCGGTCCGCGGCTGGCCGGACTTGCGGCCGATCGTCGTCAGCAGTGCCGCGGGGAACCACAGCAGCTTTGCACCGAGCTTGCCGTTGGTCCGCCGATACACCCAGATGTGGGCGCGAGCGAAATACTTCAGCAACAGCGCCAGCAACGTTGAGTTACGAATCCACCGTCGCTGCGTCATGCCGCAACCGTAGTTAGGGCTCGCATATGACGATCGGAATTTTCCGGTCGGTCCAGGACTGGTAGTCCTCGTAGGAGGAGTACATCTCCACCAGCCGCGGCCAGTACTTGGCGCGCTCTTCTTCGGTGGCGTCGCGCGCGGTCAGGTTGAGCACTTCTTTCTTGATCTGAACCTGCACTTTGGGATTCGCCTTGAGGTTGAGGTACCACATGGGGTTCTTCTCGCGCCCGCCATGCGATGCCACCACCAACACGCGGTCGCCATCCCGCAAGTACAGCAGCGGACTTACCCGTGGCTGACCCGTCTTGCGGCCAGTGGTCGTCAACAGCGCAACCGGCGCTCCCTGCAGGAACTTGCCGCCGATCCTGCCGCCGGTCGCTTTGTACAGCCACGTGTTGATTCGTGACATCCATTTGATGACGACGCCCGTGCCGGCGGAGTTAAGTGCGCGTGGGGGAGCGGTCATTGGGAATCCCTCCGTTGATGGCCCGGCTTCTCCTCGGGCCTATTGGCCCGCTTCGTCACCGGGCGCGCTTGATGAAGGGGCGAAGCTGCGCCCGGATGTGGTGGATCTTGCCATCACTTTCCGGAATCAGGAAAGTCTCGTCGACGTGGGCGCACACCCGCCGCCCAGCCAGCGACGGCTTGGTGATCACGTCGAACCGCGCGCGCACAAGGTCGCCGTTGACGCTGAACTCCGGCGGGGTGGTCGCCGCGATGAGCCGGAACTGCGGCCCGCGATTGAGGCTGCGACGCAAGTGATTCCCGGAAAACCCGGTCCGCACACCCTGCTCGATGCGCACACAACCGGGAGCGAACGGAACCGAGTCGGCGTCATGACTGACCAGCGCGTCGATATAGGCCTGCGCGGCCGCGATGCGGTCCTCGTCCGAAACCGCGGGCACTAGATCCGCTCGATGATGGTGCCTGTCGACAGAGCACCGCCGGCGCACATCGTGATCAGCGCGGTGCTCTGGTCGCTGCGCTCCAACTCGTGCAGCGCGGTGGTGATCAACCGGCTCCCCGTGCAGCCCACCGGATGACCCAGCGCAATTGCGCCGCCATTGACATTCACCCGGGCCATGTCGGGGTTGTGCACGCGTGCCCAGGACAGCACTACCGACGCGAACGCCTCGTTGATCTCGACCAGATCGATGTCGCCGATCTTCATGCCGGCCTTTTCCAGCACCTTCTCGGTCGACTGCACCGGGCCGTCCAGGTGGTAGTAGGGCTCGGCGCCGACCAGGGCTTGGCTGACGATCCGCGCCCGCGGACGCAGACCGAGTGCCTTGGCCTTCTCTTCGTCCATCCATAGCACTGCGGCCGCACCGTCGGAGATCTGCGACGACGTGCCCGCGGTGTGAATGCCGCCCTCCAGCACCGGCTTCAGCTGGCTCAGGCCCTCCAGCGTGGTGTCGCGCAGCCCCTGGTCGCGGGTCACCGTGTGCCGCTCTCCTGTCGGCTGGTGCTGCTCGTCGAGTACTGGCGCCTCGATCGGACTGATTTCCCGGTCGAAGCGGCCCTCTTCCCAGGCCTGCTTGGCCTTCTGCTGAGACGCGAGGCCGAACTCGTCGATGTCTTGGCGAGTAATGCCGCGCCGCTTGGCGATCCGCTCGGCGGCTTCGAACTGGTTGGGCAGGTCGATGTCCCACGACTCGGCCCGCCAATTGCGGTCCGGGCCCGCATTGGCACCCAGCCCCACCCGGCTCATCGCCTCGATACCGCAGGCGATGCCGATGTCGATCGCGCCGGCAGCAATCAAACCCGCGACCAGGTGGTTGGCCTGTTGGCCGCTGCCGCATTGGCAGTCGACCGTGGTGGCGCCGACATGCTCGGGCAAGCCCACGGTCAGCCACGCCGTGCGGCTGATGTTGTTGGACTGCTCCGCGTACTGGGTCACGCAGCCTCCGATGACCTGCTCGACGTCGCCGGCGTCAAAGTCGGTCTCCAGGCCGGCTTTCTCGACCAGTGCCTTTTGCACGGCGCCCAGCAACTCGGTTGCATGCAGACCTGACAACCATCCGTTGCGTTTGCCTATCGGGCTGCGGGTGGCTTCAACGATTACCGGGTTACCCATGCGGCCAGGCTAGAACACGTTTCATTACTCTGACAAGCGACGATGCTTTCGCGCCTTTCGTCTGCGGTAGAGGCATGTTTTACTGGCACTAGAACACGTTGTAATGAGGAGCTCAGCGATGCCTAACGTCAATCTAGCCCCCGGGTTCGACTTCCTGGATCCCGACCTGAACCTCAGGGGTCTGCCGGTCAACGAGTTCGCCGAGCTGCGCAAGGCTGAGCCGATCCGCTGGATAGAGCAGCCCCCCGGCAAGGGCGGCGGCTTCCACGACGGGGGCTACTGGGCGATCACCAAGCACAAGGACGTCAAAGAGGTGTCGCTGCGCAGCGACATCTTCTCCAGCTACGAGAACTGCGTCATTCCGCGATTCCCCGACGACATGCCGCGCGACGGCATCGACGTGCAGCGGTTCGTCATGTTGAACATGGACGCTCCGCACCACACCCGGTTGCGCAAGATCATCTCCCGCGGCTTCACCCCGCGCGCCATCGGCCGGCTGCGCGACGAACTCAACCGCCGGGCGCAGAACATCGCCAAGACGGCCGCCGCCCACGGGCAGGGCGACTTCGTCGAGCAGGTGTCGTGCGAGCTACCGCTGCAGGCCATCGCCGACCTGCTCGGGGTGCCGCAGGACGACCGGGACAAGTTGTTCCGTTGGTCCAACGAGATGACCGGCAACGAGGACCCCGAGTACGCCGACATCGACCCTCGGGCCTCGTCGTTCGAGTTGATTCAGTACGCCATGCAGCTGGCAGCCGACAAGGCCAAGAACCCGGGCGAGGACATCGTCACCACGCTGATCAACGCCGATATCGACGGCGAGAAGCTTTCCGACGACGAGTTCGGTTTCTTCGTGGTGATGCTCGCGGTGGCCGGCAACGAGACCACCCGCAACTCCATCACCCACGGCATGATCGCGTTCTCGCAACATCCCGACCAGTGGGAGTTGTTCAAGAAGGAACGCCCGGAGACCGCCGTCGACGAAATCGTCCGCTGGGCCACCCCGGTCACGTGCTTCCAGCGCACCGCGCTGGAGGACTATGAACTGTCCGGTGTGCAGATCAAGAAGGGCCAACGGGTGGTGATGTTCTACCGTTCGGCCAATTTCGACGAAGAGGTCTTCGAAGACCCCTACACCTTCAACATTCTCCGGGATCCCAACCCGCACGTCGGATTCGGCGGCACCGGTGCGCACTACTGCATCGGCGCTAATCTCGCCAAGATGACGATCAGCCTGATCTTCAATGCGGTCGCTGACCACACGCCCGAGCTCAAACCGATCTCGGAGCCTGAGCGGCTGCGTTCCGGTTGGCTGAACGGCATCAAGCACTGGCAGGTCGACTACACCGGCAAGTGCCCGGTCGCGCACTGATGGACTTCTCGCTCGACTCGGCGCAGCAAGCTGTCGCCGATGTCGTTACGTCGGTGCTTGAACGTGATGCGAGCTGGCAGGCGCTGATCGACGGCGGTGTGACCGCGCTGCCGGTGCCGGAACGCCTCGGCGGCGACGGTGTCGGCCTGGCCGAGGTCGCGACGGCGCTGACCGAGCTGGGCCGTCATGGCGCCATCACCCCGGCGTTGGCCACCTTGGGATTTGGCGTGGTGCCGCTGCTGGATTTGGCCTCCGATGCGCAGCAGGACCGCTACCTGGCGGGCGTAGCCAAGGGCGCAGTGCTGACCGCCGCATTGAACGAACCCGGCGCGGCCCTGCCCGAGCGGCCGGCGACGAGGTTCGTGCACAGCCGAGTGTCGGGGACCAAAGTTGGCGTGGCATATGCCGAACAAGCGCAGTGGATGCTCGTCACCACCGACAGCGCCGTGGTCGTGGTGTCGCCGAAGGCCGACGGTGTCGAGCTGGTCGGCACCCCGACATCCAACGGCAGCGATGAGTACGCCGTCACGTTCACCGACGTCCAGATTCCGGACGAGGACGTGCTGACCGGCGCGACGGCCCATCGAGTCAATCAGTTAACGCTGGCCATGATTGGCGCCTACGCCGACGGGCTGGTGGCCGGGGCGCTGCGGCTGACCGCCGACTACGTGGCCAATCGGCACCAGTTCGGCAAGCCGCTGTCGACGTTTCAGACCGTCGCCGCGCAACTCGCCGAGGTCTACATCGCTTCGCGCACAATCAATCTGGCTGCTAAGTCAGCTGTTTGGCGGCTGGCCGAGGGCCGCGACAATGATTTCCGGGCCGACGACGACCTCGACGTGCTGGGGTACTGGATCACATCTCAGGCGCCGCCGGTGATGCAGACCTGCCATCACCTGCACGGCGGCATGGGCATGGACATCACCTACCCGATGCCCCGGTACTACTCGACCATCAAAGACCTGACCCGCCTGCTGGGTGGGCCCTCGCATCGCCTCGATCTCGTGGGGATCGCAAGCGCGGCTCAGCCGGGCGCGGCGGGTCCCCGCCCAGACGACCTCAGCGGAGCGCAATGTTCATCGACCTGACGCCCGAGCAGCGCCAGCTGCAAGCCGAGATACGACAATACTTTTCCAATTTGATCTCGCCCGAAGAACGGAAGGAGATGGAGGCCGACCGCCATG
Source organism: uncultured Mycobacterium sp. (assembly GCF_964249325.1). Taxonomy (NCBI): domain Bacteria; kingdom Bacillati; phylum Actinomycetota; class Actinomycetes; order Mycobacteriales; family Mycobacteriaceae; genus Mycobacterium; species uncultured Mycobacterium sp. The sequence goes on from NZ_CAXUCH010000014.1 coordinate 38,626, forward strand.
GCAAGGCCTACCGCGCGGTTATCCGTCGGATGGGTCAGGACGGCAAGCTCGGTGTCGGATGGCCGAAGGAGTTTGGCGGCCTCGGCTTCGGTCCGATCGAGCAGCAGATCTTCGTCAACGAAGCGCATCGAGCCGACGTGCCATTGCCCGCCGTGACGCTGCAAACAGTGGGTCCTACCCTGCAGGTATACGGCAGCGAGATGCAGAAGAAGAAGTTCCTGCCCGCGATCCTGGCTGGCGAGGTGCATTTCGCAATCGGCTACACCGAGCCCGAGGCGGGCACCGACCTTGCATCGTTGCGCACCACCGCAGTTCGGCATGGTGACGAGTACATCGTCAATGGGCAGAAGATCTTCACCACCGGCGCCCACGACGCCGACTACATCTGGCTGGCGTGCCGCACCGACCCGGAAGCGGCTAAGCACAAGGGGATTTCGATCCTTATTGTCGACACGAAGGATCCGGGCTACTCGTGGACACCGATCATCCTGTCCGACGGTGCGCACCACACCAACGCTACGTACTACAACGACGTCCGTGTCCCCGTGGACATGCTGGTCGGCGAGGAGAACGACGGGTGGCGGCTGATCACCACGCAGCTCAACAACGAGAGAGTGATGCTCGGTCCGGCCGGTCGGTTCGCCGCCTTCTACGACCGGGTGCACGCGTGGGCATCCAAGCCGGGTGGTGACGGTGTCAGTCCGATCGATCACGACGACGTCAAACGCGCGCTTGGTGAGATCCATGCGATCTGGCGCATCAACGAGCTGCTCAACTGGCAGGTAGCCGCCGCAGGTGAGGACATCAACGTCGCCGACGCTGCAGCGACCAAAGTCTTTGGTACCGAGCGGGTTCAGTATGTCGGCAGGCTCGCTGAAGAGATCGTCGGCCGGTTCGGCAACCCCGCTGAACCAGAGACCGCCGAGCTGCTGGAGTGGCTGGATGTTCAGACAAAACGCAACCTGGTGATCACGTTCGGCGGCGGTGTCAATGAGGTGATGCGCGAAATGATCGCGGCCGCCGGTCTCAAGGTTCCTAGGGTGCCGCGATGACGGGGGCGAGCGACATCCGGGAGGCGGTCGCGCAGGTCAAGGCGGCCGGGCGCAGCAAGCCGCGAGC
>NZ_CAXUCH010000014.1:39754-40273 GCF_964249325.1 uncultured Mycobacterium sp.
CCGGTGAACCAGCCGATGATCAACAACTGGGTGGAGGCCATCGGCGACCGCAACCCCATCTACGTCGACGAGGCGGCCGCCCGCGCCGCCGGCCATCCCGGAATTGTCGCACCGCCGGCCATGATTCAGGTGTGGACCATGATGGGTCTGGGCGGTGTCCGTCCCGACGACGATCCGCTGGGCCGCATCATCCAGCTCTTCGACGACGCCGGCTTTGTCGGCGTGGTAGCGACGAACTGTGAGCAGACCTATCACCGCTATCTGCAGGCGGGTGAAGAGGTCAGCGTCAGCGCCGAGCTCGGCGACGTGGTGGGGCCCAAGCAGACCGCGCTGGGCGAGGGTTGGTTCATCAACCAGCACATCGTGTGGCAGGTCGGGGACGAAGATGTGGCCGAAATGAACTGGCGCATCCTCAAATTTCGGCCCAAGGACAGCGACAAAACTGCAGTGCCAGACGACCTGGATCCCCATGCGATGATGCGGCCGGCATCGTCGCGCGACACCAAGTTCTTCTGGGAC
>NZ_CAXUCH010000015.1:0-27636 GCF_964249325.1 uncultured Mycobacterium sp.
GTGTGCAATCACGGTAGGGAAGCCGAACAGCTTGGCCGCGATCGGGTTGGTGTGGATCGGATTATGGTCGCCCCCGACTGCCGCATAGCGGCGAATCTGTCCGGGAGTGATTCGCAGCACCGCGCTGGGCGGGGGCAGCTTCGGCTGCTTCTGCGGCGGTGGCTTGGGTTCGTCAGACAGGCTGGTGCGCTGCTGATGCAGGAAGGTCGTGACCTGGTGCCACGCCTTGTCGTTGCCGACGCTGATGTCGGTCACCAGGTCGACCAGAAGGCCCTTGCGGTGTTCGCGCAGATTCTCCGCGTGGACCTTGATGGCGACGGTATCGGTCACCGTAATCGGCCGGTATTGGGTGATGTGGTTTTCGGTGTGAATGGCTCCTATTGCGGCAAAAGGAAAGTCGAATGCGGTCACCAGCGACATCAACGTCGGAAAGGCCAACGCGAAGGGGTAGGTCAGCGGCACGGTATCGCCGTAGCGCAATCCGGTGACCGCAGCGTAGGCGGCCACATGGGTGCGATCGATCCGCAGGTCGTCGACGCTGATCGTCCGGTCGGGCAGCCGGTCGTCGCGGGGGACCAGCGGCAATGCCCCGGCCGCCGCTCGCAACATGTTCTTGAGTCCACTTGGTTGCGTCATTGTGGCTCATCCACTTGTTCGGCTCCTCCTCGGCTCGTTCCGACGGTCATCGTCGCTGGACTCAAGCGCCCAACATTGCCTGGCCGCACACGCGAATGACGTTGCCCGTCACCGCATTCGACGCCGGATTGGCGAAATAAGCGATGGTTTCGGCGACGTCCACCGGCTGGCCACCCTGTAGCAGCGAATTCAGCCGGCGGCCCACCTCGCGGGTGGCCAACGGAATGGCTGCGGTCATCTGCGTTTCGATGAACCCCGGCGCGACGGCGTTGATCGTGATGCCCTTCTCGGCGAGCCCGGGTGCCAACGCCTGGGTGATGCCAATCATGCCGGCCTTGGTGGTGGCGTAATTGGTCTGCCCTCGGTTGCCCGCGATACCGGCCATCGACGACAACCCGATCACCCGGCCGCCCTCGCCGATAGAGCCGTTACCGACCAGCCCTTCGGTGAGACGAAGTGGCGCAAGCAGGTTCACGGCCAGCACCGCGTCCCAGCGGGCATCGTCCATGTTGGCCAGCAGTTTGTCGCGGGTGATACCTGCGTTGTTGACCAGAATCTCGGCGTGACCGTTGTGATAGTCGCGCAAATGCTGCGTGATCTGGTCGACGGCATCGGCGGCAGTGACATCGAGGGTCAGCGCGGTCCCCCCGACCCGGCTCGCGGTCTCGGCAAGCGCCTCGGCGGCGGCTTCCACGTCGAGGGCGACCACGCGCGCGCCATCGCGGGCGAACACTTCGGCGATCGTCGCCCCGATGCCGCGGGCTGCACCGGTCACTACCGCGACCTTGCCGTCCAGTGGACGGTCCCAATCGGCCGGTGGTGTGGAGTCGGCGGCTCCGACGTAAAACACCTGGCCGTCAACGTATGCCGATTTGGCCGAGAGGATGAAGCGCATTGTCGACTCCAAACCGGTCACCGCCGGTTTGGCTTCCGGCGAGACGTAGACCAGCTGGACGGTCGCCCCGTGCCGGAGCTCCTTACCCAGTGAGCGGGTGAAACCCTCCAGCGCACGCTGCGCGATCCGCTCGTTGGTACTGCCGGCGGCCTCCGGGGCGGTGCCGACGACGACGACGCGGCCGCAGGCGCCCAGGTTGCGCAACAGCGGGGTGAAGAACTGATGCAGCCCCTTCAAACCGGTCGGTTCGGTGATCCCGGTGGCGTCGAAGACCAGCCCGCCGAACGAGTCGGCCCACCGGCCGCCGAGGTTAGCGGCCACCACCTCGTAGTCTCGGTCTAACGCCGTCCGGAGCGGCTCCACCACCCGGCCTTCACCGCCGATCAGCAGGGAGCCCTCCAGCGGCGGATCACCCACCCGGTAGCGACGCAGCGCTGGAGGCTGCGGAATACCGAGCTGCTTGGCCAGAAACGACCCAGGACCGGAGTTGACGACCTGCGAGAATAGATCGGATGAGAGCTTAGGTGCCACGAAGCTGCCTTCCGTGTGAGGACGTGCCTTGGATCGAACACCGTACCAGCGACGAACTTACTCCAGAGTAAGAACAGTGGGTAGTATGGCCCTCATCGGCGGACCTATTCCAAATCGACAACACGGAGACAAACGTGGCCCCAGCAAGTGATTCGACAAGTTCTCAGGCGAGTACCCAGCCTGCCGACAAAAGTATGCAGTCCCGGCGACGTGTCGCCGTGTTGGGTGGCAATCGCATCCCGTTCGCACGGTCCGACGGCGCGTACGCCGACGCGTCCAACCAGGACATGTTCACCGCCGCGCTGAGCGGACTGGTGGAGCGTTTCAACCTCGCCGGTGAACAACTCGGCGCGGTCATCGGCGGCGCGGTGCTCAAGCACAGCCGCGACTTCAACCTGATGCGCGAATGTGTACTGGGATCAGCGCTTTCGCCGCATACCCCGGCCTTCGACATGCAGCAGGCGTGCGGCACCGGACTGCAGGCCGCAATCGTAGCGGCCGACGGCATCGCCGCCGGCCGCTACGAGGTGGCCGCCGCGGGCGGTGTCGACACCACTTCCGATCCCCCGATCGGCTTGGGGGACAACCTGCGTCGCACACTGCTCAAGCTGCGCCGCTCCAAGTCCAACCTCGAGCGGCTCAGGCTGGTGGGAACGTTGCCCGCGACTCTCGGCGTCGAAATCCCGGTGAACGCCGAACCCCGCACCGGGTTGTCGATGGGCGAGCATCAAGCCATCACCACCAAGCAGATGGGGATTAAGCGGGTCGACCAAGACGAACTCGCCGCCGCAAGCCACCGAAACATGGCCGCCGCGTACGACAGTGGCTTTTTCGACGATCTGGTGAGTCCGTTTTTGGGGCTTTACCGCGACGACAACCTTCGCCCGGACGCGTCGTTGGAGAAGCTGGCCAAACTCAAGCCGGTGTTCGGAGTGAAAGCCGGTGACGCGACGATGACGGCGGGCAACTCCACACCGCTCACCGACGGCGCCTCAGTCGCGCTGTTGGCCAGTGAGGACTGGGCGAATCAGCACTCCCTGACGCCGCTGGCCTACTTCATCGATGCCGAAACCGCGGCCGCGGACTACGTCAGCGGTAACGACGGGCTGCTGATGGCGCCCACCTATGCCATTCCCCGGCTGCTGGCGCGCAACGGATTGAGCTTGCAGGACTTCGACTTCTACGAGATCCACGAGGCGTTCGCATCGGTGGTGCTGGCGCACTTGCAAGCCTTGGAGTCCGAGGAGTATTGCAAGCAGCGGCTGGGCTTAGACGCCGCGCCGGGGCCCATTGATCGCTCCAAGCTCAACGTCAACGGCTCGTCTATTGCCGCCGGGCACCCATTCGCGGCCACCGGTGGGCGCATCCTCGCGCAGACAGCGAAACTGCTGGCCCAGAAGAAGGCTGAGCAGAAGGGAAGCGCCGGCAAGCCGCTGCGCGCGCTGATTTCGATCTGCGCGGCTGGCGGGCAGGGCGTAGCCGCCATCCTGGAAGCTTGAACCGCCGAACGCTGAATTCCGTTGGGAAGTGTAGTAACGCTTGCGTTTGGGTAAACGAATAGGTGGATAGCTCCGTGTTGTCGTCCGACCCCCCGACCCGATGGCAACGCGGGGCATCCCTGACTCGGCCCTGATGACCGTTGAGCCCCGGACACAGGGTCGTTCGGGAACGGCCGCCGCTGGACTGAGGGGATCCAGCGGCGGCCTTCTGACATGTCGCCGTTCACCCTCCGCAGCACCGCCGATTCGGCGTCATAGCGGCCTCAGCAAACACAAAATCCCCCGTTTCGTGGTGAAACGGGGGATCTATGCGTGTGTCGGGTGGTTTAGAAGGCGGCTTCCTCGAGCTCCATCAGGTCGTTGTCGATCGCCTCGATCACCTGACGGGTGCTGGTCAACAGCGGCAGGAAGTTCTTCGCGAAGAACGACGCCACCGCAATCTTGCCCTCGTAGAAGGCCCGATCAGCGTCGCTGGCCCCCGCGTCGAGGGCCTCGACTGCCACGGCAGCCTGGCGCTGCAACAACCAGCCGATCAGCAGGTCGCCAACAGCCATCAGGAAACGCACCGAACCCAGGCCCACCTTGTAGACGCTGGAGATGTCCTCTTGCGCGGCCATCAGGTAGCCGGTCAGGGTCGCGGCCATCGCCTGCACATCGGCCAGCGCGGTGGCCAGCAACGCACGCTCGGCCTTCAGCCGGCCATTGCCATTCTCGTTCTTGACGAACTCCTCCACCTGGCTCGCCACGTGCGCCAACGCCACGCCCTTGTCGCGGACAATCTTGCGGAAGAAGAAGTCCTGCGCCTGAATTGCCGTGGTGCCCTCGTAGAGCGAGTCGATCTTCGAGTCACGGATGTACTGCTCGATGGGGTAGTCCTGCAGGAAGCCCGACCCGCCGAGGGTCTGCAGGCTCTCGGTGAGCTTGGCGTAGGCCTGCTCGGAGCCCACGCCCTTCACCACCGGCAGCAGCAGGTCGTTGACCTTGACGGCCAGCTCGGCGTCCGCGCCGTGGACCGCATCGGCCACCGCCTCGTCCTGGAACGTCGCTGCGTAGGTGTACAGCGCACGCAGGCCCTCGGCGTAGGCCTTCTGCGTCATCAGCGACCGGCGTACGTCGGGGTGGTGGGTGATCGTCACCCGCGGCGCGGTCTTGTCGGTCATCTGGGTCATGTCCGCGCCCTGCACGCGGGACTTCGCGTACTCCAAGGCGTTCAGGTAACCGGTGGACAGCGTCGCGATTGCCTTGGTGCCCACCATCATGCGGGCCTGCTCGATGACCTCGAACATCTGCGCAATCCCGTCGTGCACGTCGCCGACCAACCAGCCCTTGGCCGGCACACCGTGCTGGCCGAAGCTCAGCTCACAGGTGGCCGAAACCTTCAGGCCCATCTTGTGCTCGACGTTGGTGACGAACACACCGTTGCGCTCACCGGGCTCACCGGTTTCGGGGTCGAACAGGAACTTGGGCACGAAAAACAGCGACAGCCCCTTGGTACCTGGGCGCGCGCCCTCCGGGCGGGCAAGCACCAAGTGGAAGATGTTCTCGAACAGGTCGCCGGAATCAGCCGACGTGATGAACCGCTTGACGCCGTCGATGTGCCAGGAGCCGTCCTCCTGCTGGATGGCCTTGGTACGCGCTGCGCCCACATCCGAGCCGGCGTCCGGCTCGGTCAGCACCATGGTGGCGCCCCAGCCGCGCTCAGCGGCCAGCACCGCCCACTTCTTCTGCTCCTCGGTACCCAGGTGGTACAGGATGTTGGCGAACCCGGCGCCGCCGCCGTACATCCATACGGCCGGGTTGGCGCCGAGGATGTGCTCGTGCAGCGCCCACACCAGCGCCTTGGGCATCGGGGTGCCGCCGAGAGCTTCGTCGATGCCAACCTTGTCCCAACCGGCCTCGAGAACCGAGTGCACCGACTTCTTGAACGCCTCAGGCAACGTCACCGAGTGGGTTTCCGGATCGAACACCGGCGGGTTTCGGTCACCTTCTGCGAACGACTCTGCAATGGGACCCTCCGCCAGCCGGCTCATTTCCGCCAGCATCTCGCGGGCCGTGTCGACGTCCAGGTCGCTATAGAGGCCGTCACCGAATACCTTGTCGACACCGAAGACCTCGAACAGGTTGAATTCCTGGTCGCGAACATTGCTCTTGTAGTGGCTCACGTGCTTCCTCCTCGATGAGAACGCCACCGTGTGGTTGGGTACTAGGGCTAAGTTACCCACCAGTAACAGGGCTAACTTAACGCGTCAGTAACTTCAACGCAAGCGAGTGTGAGCTAAATTCCACTACCTAACTAACCAACCGGTTGGGATCCTCCTGATTGCGACCCTGGCGGTCTAGCTGACCTGCAACGATGATGTACCAGTGGCTACTGTGTTGAGCACCACAGCCCTGCCCGTGGTCGATCTCCGCGACGACCCCGACGCGCTGCGCACGCGGCTGCGCGAGGCCGCTCACGAGATGGGTTTCTGCTATCTGATCGGGCACGGCGTGGCGGAGCCGCTGGTCGGCGAGGTGCTCGACGTGGCGCGTCGGTTTTTTGCCCTGCCGCAGGCCGAAAAAGACGCGATCGCGATGGTCCGTAGCCCGCACTTCCGTGGATACACGCGCCTGGGTGGGGAGTTGACCCACGGTGCGGTCGACTGGCGGGAGCAGATCGACATCGGACCCGAGCGCGCGCCGGTCGGCGGCCCCGGCCAGCCCGAGTACCTGTGGCTGCAGGGCCCCAACCAATGGCCGCCGCGGCTGCCGCAGTTGCGCGCCGTGATGGCGGAGTGGAATGCCGCGATGTCGGCGGTGGCTCGCGCCCTGTTAAGGCACTGGGCCGTCGCGTTGGGCAGCGCCTCAGACGTTTTCGATGCTGCCTTTGCCGACGCAGCTGCGACGCTGATCAAAATCGTGCGCTATCCCGCGCATGCCGCCACCTCCCAAGGCGTGGGAGCCCACCGTGACGCCGGCGTGCTCACGTTGCTGTTGGCCGAGCCCGGCAGCCGGGGCCTCCAGGTGCGGCGCCCGCGGTGGAGGGACGACGAGGACGGCTGGATCGACGTTCCCGCCGTCGATGGGGCCTTCATCGTGAATATCGGCGAGCTGCTAGAGGTGGCCACCGGCGGCTACCTGCGGGCCACCGAGCATCGGGTGCTTCTGCGTGAGCCGTCGCGCGAGCGAATCTCGGTGCCTTACTTTTTCAATCCCGGGCTGGACGCGCAGATCCCTGTGCTGAAGCTCCCACCAGAATTGGCGGCGCAGGCGCGCTTGCACGCGGACCCGGCAGATCCCATTTTCTCGGTATATGGTCGCAACGCATGGAAGAGCAGGCTGCGGGCACATCCGGACGTCGCAGCAGCGCACGGTTATTCGCCGCGATTGAACAACTGATTTCGGCCAGTGACCAGCGTGGTGATGCGGGTCAGCAACGTCCAGTCCGATGCCGCGCGGCGCCGATCTGGTTTCCGCCGCCTGGGCGCCGGACATGCGGACGGTTACGGGCGTTGGCTGAGCTCTTCGCGGTAGCCCTGGATGCGTTGCTCGATCTCAGCGGCGTCGTCGTGTCGGCCCTCTTTGTGCGCGAGATCGGCGCGAACCGACAGCTCCCGGATCGCGGTGCGAAGGTCGTTGATGCTGGCTGGTTCACGGATAGCCATAGAAGCTGCCTTTCCGGTCGTTCCGTTGGGCTGCCGTATGGAATACCCGGATCAATCGTGCGCTAAAAGCTGTCGGCCTCGGGCGACGCCTAACGCCGGAAGAGCTTGTTGCCCAGCCACACCACTGGATCGTATCTGCGGTCGATCACACGCTCCTTCATCGGAATCAGCGCATTGTCGGTGATCTTGATGCTCTCTGGGCAGACCTCGGTGCAGCACTTGGTGATGTTGCAGTACCCGAGGCCATGCTCTTCCTGCGCCTGGCTGCGCCGGTCCAGGGTGTCCAGCGGATGCATTTCCAGTTCTGCGATCCGCATCAGGTAGCGCGGGCCGGCGAATGCCTTCTTGTTCTCCTCGTGGTCGCGGATCACGTGGCAGACGTTTTGGCACAGGAAGCATTCGATGCACTTACGGAATTCCTGCGAGCGTTGCACGTCGACTTGCGCCATCCGGTATTCGCCGGGCTGCAATTCCTTGGGCGGTGTGAAAGACGGGATTTCCCGGGCTTTTTCGTAGTTGAACGACACGTCGGTGACCAGGTCGCGGATTACCGGGAACGTCCGCAGCGGTGTGACGGTGACGACCTCGTCTTCGGCGAACGTCGACATCCGCGTCATACACATCAGCCGCGGTCGGCCGTTGATCTCCGCCGAACACGATCCGCACTTGCCCGCTTTACAGTTCCAGCGAACGGCGAGGTCGGGTGTCTGGGTTTGTTGCAGACGGTGGATGACGTCGAGCACCACCTCACCCTCGTTGACCTCGACGGTGAAGTCCTGCAGCGCGCCGCTGGTGTCGTCCCCGCGCCAGACCCGCATGCTCGCGTTATACGTCATTAGCTTCTCCGTCCTGGATGCTCGGCCAGCTCTTCGTCGGTGTAGTACTTCTCCAGTTCGGAGAGCTCGAAGAGCTCCAGCAAGTCGGGCCGCATCGGGAGCTGCTCTTCGCGGCTGATGTCGATGCCGGGCAGGCTACCCTCGCCGTCTTGCGCGCGGCACACCAGCAGTACTTTGCGCCATCTGGAGTCCATGGCGGGATGGTCGTCGCGGGTGTGCCCGCCGCGGCTTTCCGTGCGTTCCAGCGCGGCTTTGGCCACGCATTCGCTGACCAACAGCATGTTGCGCAGGTCGATGGCCAGATGCCAGCCCGGGTTGTACTGGCGATGCCCCTCGACTTGCAGGTTGGCGAACCGGGCTCGCAGCTCCTCCAATCGGCTTAGCGCTTGGGCGATCTCGTCGGCCTTGCGGATGATGCCGACCAACTCGTTCATCGTGTCCTGCAGGTCGATCTGCAGTTTGTATGGGTTCTGCGCAGGCGAGCCGTTTTTGGGTCCTTCGAACGGTGATAGCGCCAGCTTGGCGGCGGCCTCCACGGCGTCCTCGGCGATCGCCGGTCGACTTTTCAGCGCCCGGACATAGTCGGCGGCGCCGAGCCCCGCACGCCGGCCGAACACCAGAAGGTCCGACAGCGAATTGCCGCCTAACCGGTTGGAGCCGTGCATACCGCCGGAGCATTCCCCGGCGGCGAACAGCCCGGGGACCGTGGCCGCCCCGGTGTCCGGGTCGACCTCGACGCCGCCCATCACGTAGTGACAGGTCGGCCCGACTTCCATCGGTTCCTTGGTGATGTCGACCCCGGCCAGCTCCATGAATTGGTGATACATCGACGGCAGCCGCCGCTTGATCTCCGCGGGCGTCAGCCGAGAGGCGATGTCGAGGTAGACCCCGCCGTGGGGCGTGCCGCGGCCGGCCTTGACTTCGGAGTTGATCGCGCGCGCGACCTCGTCACGGGGCAGCAGGTCAGGGGTGCGACGTGCCGAGTCGTTGTCCTTGAGCCACTGGTCGGCCTCCTGCTCCGTCTCGGCGTACTGGCCCTTGAACACCGGCGGAATGTAGTCGAACATGAACCGCTTGCCATCGGCGTTCTTCAGCACGCCGCCGTCACCGCGCACACCTTCGGTGACCAGAATCCCCTTGACGCTGGGCGGCCACACCATGCCGGTCGGGTGGAATTGGACGAACTCCATGTTGATCAGCGACGCGCCGGCCCGCAGCGCCAACGCGTGCCCGTCGCCGGTGTACTCCCAGGAGTTCGACGTCACCTTGAACGACTTGCCGATCCCGCCGGTGGCCAGCACCACCGCCGGGGCTTCGAACAACAGGAACCGGCCGGTCTCGCGCCAGTATCCGAAAGCCCCGGCGATTCGGTCACCGTCTTTGAGCAGCTCGGTAATCGTGCACTCGGCGAATACTTTGATCCGCGCATCGTAGTCACCGAGTTCGGCGTAGTCCTCCTGCTGCAGCGACACGATCTTCTGCTGCAGCGTGCGGATCAGCTCCAGTCCGGTACGGTCACCGACGTGGGCTAGCCGGGCATAGGTGTGTCCGCCGAAGTTGCGTTGGCTGATCCGGCCGTCTTTGGTGCGGTCGAACAGCGCCCCGTAGGTCTCCAGCTCCCAGATTCGGTCCGGTGCTTCCTTGGCGTGCAACTCGGCCATCCGCCAGTTGTTCAGGAACTTGCCCCCCCGCATGGTGTCGCCGAAGTGCGTTTTCCAATTGTCTTTCGGGTTGGCGTTACCCATCGCTGCGGCGGCACCGCCCTCGGCCATCACCGTGTGCGCCTTACCGAACAACGACTTACACACCACCGCGACCGTCAGACCGCGTTCCCGCGCCTCGATCACCGCGCGCAACCCCGCGCCGCCGGCACCGATCACGACAACGTCGTAGGAGTGCCGTTCGACCTCAACCATGAAACCTCGCTAAACTAATCGGCGATAATGCTTGTCAGCCAATGAATCTCAGGTCCGATATGGCTCCGCTGGACACCAGCATGATGTAGAAGTCGGTCAGCGCGAGCGTGCCAAGCGTGATCCACGCGAATTGCATGTGCCGCGCGTTCAACTTGCTGACCTGGGTCCACAGCCAGTAGCGGACCGGATGCCCGGAAAAGTGCTTGAGCCGCCCGCCGGTCGCGTGCCGGCACGAATGACAGCCCAACGTGTAGGCCCACAACAGCAGAACGTTCACCAGCAAAATGACGTTGCCCAAACCGAATCCGAAACCGGACGGGGAGTGGAAAGCCACGATTGCGTCATAGGTGTTGAGGGCAGCGAGCAAAAACGCGGCATAGAAGAAGTACCGGTGGCTGTTCTGGATGATCAGCGGGAGCCGGGTCTCACCGGTGTAGTGCGCGCGCGGTTCGGGAATCGCACAGCTCGTGGGCGACTGCCACACCGCGCGGTAATAGGCCTTGCGGTAGTAATAACAGGTGATCCGGAAGGCAAGCAAAAACGGTAATATAAAGGCCCCCAACGGAAGCCACCATGGGAAGTGTCCGAACCAGACCCCAAGATGGCTGGACCCTGGCACGCAGGACGCGCTGATGCACGGCGAATAGAAGGGCGTCAGATAGTGGTACTGCTCGACCCAGTAGCTGTTGCCCCAAAACGCGCGTACGGTCGCGTAGACGATGAATGCCGCCAGACCAAGGTCGGTCACCAGCGGTGGCAACCACCACCGGTCGGTGCGTAATGTGCGCTGATCTAGCTGTGCCCGGGCAGGTGAGAAGACGCCGGTCGCAGGACGGTTCGCCGTAGGTGCGCTCATCTGGTGTGATCCTCTTCTGGTTGCCTCGTCGGAGCGTACTGAAGAAGAGCGCACCCGCTATCGCGGGGGTCCGTCAGGCCCGGCTGTGGCCGCCGACGCCCTCGTCGTCGACGTCGCGCCAGAACTCGGCGTTGTAGTCGGTATCGGGGATCGCGATTTTCTCTCCCGAGTCGGCCACGCTGGCCCGCGCCAAATCCAGCTCACCGGCGTCGATATCGAGTAACTCGATGTCAGCGAGAATCCGGTCCGCGTCGATGACGATGCGCCGCATCGCCGGTGTGTCACCGTAACGGCACTTCAACGACGTCACGCACCGCCGTAGACCACCGATGAGGTCGTGAAGTTCGGCCAGTTCAGTAGTGCTGGACAACGAATCTCCCTCGGCTGGCGTGTCACGGATCACAGTACGACCCCAATACTATCTAGCGCACACGGTGGCTGCGACGTACGCGTAGACCCCGCCTCCCCGGCGCGTCTCCGTCTATGTGATTGATCTCGGCCGACGTCCCCTGGCCCGCCAAACGTCGACATGAGCCGATAACGCTCAACCCCTACCTGCGCATTCACCTGTGTAGAACGGTGTCACCGGCTGCGCACAGCGATGTGAGGACTCCGTCATGGCTGTGTGACACGAAGCGAAACATTGCGGCAATATCGCGTTCCTAGCCTCGGGGCCATGGCGGCAGCGGCACACCGGACGGCGACCCGTGACGTCGTCGTTATCGGCCATGGCATGGTGGGCCATCGCCTCGTCGAGGCGCTGCGGGCGCGCGACACCGACAGGCACTGGCGAATCACCGTGCTGGCAGAGGAGGCCGACGCTGCCTACGACCGGGTCGGGCTGACCGGCTACACCGAGCACTGGGAGCGCGGCCTGCTCGCGCTGCCGGGCAACGACTACGCCGGCGACGACAACGTGCGGTTGCTGCTGCGCAGCCGCGTCGTCGAAATTGACCGTGCCGCCAAGTCCGTGCTGACCGCCGACGGCCAACGGTATGGCTACGACGCACTGGTGTTGGCCACCGGCTCCTACCCTTTCGTCCCGCCGGTGCCCGGACATGACCTGCCGCCCTGCCACGTCTACCGCACCCTCGACGACCTCGACGCCATCCGAGCCGACGCCCAGCGCACGCTGCATGCGGGGCACACGACCGCCGGCGTGGTCATCGGCGGAGGCTTGCTGGGATTGGAGGCGGCCAACGCGTTGCGCCAGTTCGGCCTGCACACCCACATCGTCGAGATGATGCCGAGACTGATGGCCCAGCAGGTCGACGAGGCCGGCGGCGCGCTGCTGTCCCGGATGATCACCGAGCTCGGGATTGCGGTGCACCTCGAGGTGAAGACCGAGTGCATCGAATCCGTTAGTCACCCGGACGGTTCGGAGTCGGTACGGGTCCGACTCTCCGACGGAGAGACCATCGACGCCGGCGTAGTGATCTTCGCCGCCGGTGTTCGCCCGCGCGACGACCTGGCCGCGGCGGCTGGCCTCGCTATCGCTGACCGCGGCGGTGTGCTCACCGATTTATGCTGCCGGACAAGCGATCCCGATATCTATGCGGTCGGCGAGGTCGCGGCGATCGAAGGCCGTTGCTACAGCTTGGTCGGTCCTGGATACACCAGCGCCGAGGTGGTGGTGGATCATCTACTGGGCGGCGCGGCGGAGTTTCCCGAAGCCGACATGTCCACCAAGCTCAAACTGCTCGGTGTGGACGTGGCCAGCTTCGGCGACGCGATGGGCACTACGCCGAACTGTTTAGAGGTCGTGGTCAACGACGCGGTGAACCAAACCTACGCCAAGCTGGTGCTCTCCGACGACGCCAAGACGCTGCTCGGCGGCATCCTGGTAGGCGACGCCTCCAACTACGGCGTACTGCGCCCCATGGTCGGCTCCGAGCTGCCTGGCGATCCGCTGACGCTCATCGCTCCTGCCCAAAGTGGCCGCAGCACAGGAGTTTTGGGGGTTGGATCGCTGCCGGAGTCCGCGCAGATCTGCTCCTGTAACAACGTCACCAAGGGTGATCTGACAGCCGCCATCGCCAACGGTTGCGCTGACGTGCCAGCGCTGAAGTCGTGTACTTCGGCTGGCACCTCATGCGGTTCGTGCGTGCCGATGCTCAAGCAGCTGTTGGAAGCCGAAGGAGTACAGCAGTCAAAAGCGCTGTGCGAACACTTCGGCCAATCACGCCGAGAGCTGTTCGAGATCATCATGGCCACCGGGATCCGCACATTTTCCGGCCTGCTGGAGCGCTTCGGCACCGGAAAGGGTTGCGACATCTGCAAACCCGCCGTCGCCTCGATCCTGGCCTCCACCGGCTCGGAGCACATCCTCGACGGCGAGCAGGCGTCCCTGCAGGACTCCAACGACCACTTCCTTGCCAACATCCAAAAGAACGGCAGCTACTCGGTGGTGCCCCGGGTGCCCGGCGGCGACATCAAGCCAGAGCATCTGATTTTGATCGGCCAGATCGCCCAGGAATTCGGGCTGTACACCAAGATCACCGGCGGACAGCGGATCGACATGTTCGGTGCGCGGGTCGACCAGCTCCCGGCGATCTGGAAGCGGCTAGTCGACGCTGGGATGGAATCGGGCCACGCCTACGGCAAGGCCCTGCGCACCGTGAAGAGCTGTGTGGGCACCGACTGGTGCCGCTACGGGCAACAGGATTCTGTGCAGCTGGCTATCGACTTGGAGCTGCGTTATCGCGGGCTGCGCGCACCGCACAAAATCAAGATGGGTGTTTCCGGGTGTGCCCGCGAGTGTGCCGAAGCGCGAAGCAAGGACGTCGGCGTCATCGCCACCGAAAAGGGCTGGAACCTCTACGTCGGCGGCAACGGCGGATTTACCCCCAAGCACGCGCAGCTGCTGGCCGGCGACCTCGACGAAGCGACGCTGATCCGTTACATCGACCGCTTTCTGATATTCTACATCCGCACCGCCGACCGGCTGCAGCGCACCGCGCCGTGGATGGAATCGCTCGAGGGCGGACTAGATCATGTGCGCGACGTGGTGTGTAATGACTCCCTCGGACTGGCCGAGGAATTCGAGGCCGCGATCGCACGCCACGTCGCGAACTACAAGTGCGAATGGAAAGGGGTGCTGGAGGACCCGGACAAGCTCTCTCGGTTCGTTTCCTTCGTTAACGCGCCCGACACCCCTGACCCCACTGTGACGTTCACCGAATACAACGGACGCAAGAGACCGGCGCCGCCCAACGACGTACAGGCTGATCCGGTGCTGATTGGTATGCCGCGAGTGCGGGCATGAACGCCGAAGTAAGGAGATGTCATGACGCTGCTTGACGACACCAACGAACTGCTGTCCGTCTACGTCGAAACCTGGACAGCGGCTTGCTCATACGACTATCTGGTCCCCAACCGCGGTGTAGGCGTGCTGCTCGCCGACGGCTCTCAGGCAGCGCTGTTCCGCCTGGATGATGGATCCTTGCACGCCATCGGGAACATCGACCCGTTCACCGGAGCCGCGGTGATGTCGCGTGGCCTAGTCGGGGACCGAGCCGGACGGCCCATGGTCCAATCACCCATCGGCAAGCAGGCATTCGCCCTTGACGACGGATGCTGCTTCGACGATCCGGCGGTGGCAGTGCCGGTGTATCACACCCGGCTGGTCAACGGAATGGTGGAGATCGGCCGCTAGGCCCGTTACACCGCCAGCGGTCTGCGGGCCCGCTGAAAGTGGTTGGCAATCAGCCGCGCCAGCCGCGGGTGGTTACCCAGTGGATCGGTAACGATGTCCGCGCCGCAGTTTCGCAACTGCTGCTGAAACAAGCCGTCTGCCAAGAGATACGAGGCCACCACGACCGGCCGTGATGACCGGTGCCGAGCCTTGGCGACCGCATCGGCCACGCTGGGATCACCGATGGCCGCAAGCGCCAACTCCACCCGCGATCCCGTCAGCGCCGAGAGCAGCGTCGCTGTGGTGTGCAGGTCGGTATGGGCTGCAGGATCCGATGTGCCGGCCGCGGCCAGGATTACCGAATCACCCGGATGCCAGCCGGCTTTGCGCAGTTGCTCGCCGAGTAGCCGCACAGTGTGCGGGCTTGGCCCCAGCGTCGGGGTGACAATGACGTGCGGGTGTCCGCTGGTCGCCACGTGGGCGGGCAGATCGGTGCGGACGTGGTATCCGCGGGACAGGAAGGCCGGCACCACGATCACCGGCGCGTCGGCCGGCGCCATGCTGCAGAGCACCTCGGTGGGCGTGGGCCCTAGTACGTCGACGAACGCGACGTGCACCCTGCGGTCCAGTAAACGGCTGACCTGGTCGGCGAGGTCGCCGATCATGGCGATGCCACTCGGTCGGCGAGTCCCGTGCGCGACCAGCAGGAGCTTCATGCCACCCCTGTCTGCTCGTCGATCGCCAACCGATAGCCGCGCTTGACCACCGTCACGACGATGCCCTTGTCTCCCAACGCAACTCGCAGCCGCAGCACCGCCGTGTCGACCGCGTGGGTGTCCGTGCCGTTGCCCGGGAGTGCGCGAAGCAGATCGCTGCGGGAAACGACGGCACCAGGGCGTTGCGCCAGCACGCGCAGTATCGCCATTCCGGCCCGCGACAGCGACCGGACCACACCGTCGACCACGACGCAGGTGCCGCGGATCTCGATCACGTGACCAGCCGCCCGCACCGTGCGGGAACGCAGCAACGGCAGCTCATCTGCGATATGGCGAGCCAACGCGCCCAACCGCATCCGCTCGGGCGACGATGTCGGAATACCCAAACGCGCCAACGGCTGCGCGGTAACCGGTCCCACACACATCGCCCGCACATCGGTGCGCAGCGCATCCATTATCTGGTCGTGAAGCCCTAATTCGTCGGCCCGCATCAACGTGGCAGCGGCAGCGGGTGCCGAGGTGAAGCTGACCGCGTCGACCTGTCGTTGGGCGATCTGGGTGACCAGCTGGTCGAATTCGCCACCCCGCGGCGCGGGTCGCCACCGGTAGACCCGGATGGGCACGACTTCGGCACCGGCGCGGCACAATTCGTCGGCGAATTCCGGGAATGGGTCCCAGTCATCGGTGGCGCCGTGCAGTTGAAGCGCGATACACCGACCCGCGACACCGGATTCGAGCAGATAACGCAGTACCTCGCGGGACGATTCGGATTCCGGCGACCACGCCTCACGCAAGCCGGCCGCGCGCAGCGCACCGGTCGCCTTGGGCCCGCGGGCAACGATCTTAGCGGTGGATAGCGCCTCGATCAGCTGGTTTGCCAGCCCCCAGCCGTCGGCGGCGGCGATCCAGCCGCGAAACCCGATTCCGGTCGTCGCGATGAGGATATCTGGTGGTTTCGCGATCAAAGCCCAGGTGTGGCGGTGCAATTCGTCATCTTCGGGCAGAGGCACCATGGTGATCGCGGCGGCGCTGCAGACCGTGGCGCCGTGGCGGGTCAGTAACGCGCACAGTTCCTCCGCACGTCGCGCTGACGTCACCGCGACCCGGTAGCCGGTGAGCGGCGCCGCGGCTGGCTGACCCATATGAAGTATGTATTCCCCGTAGATTTCGACGGCGTTACCGCGCAATTGCCGAAGCGTTGCCCGGCCTGCGGCGTGAGTCACACCCGCGCCGGCGTCAACTTCGCTTCTGAACCCGCCATGCGCGGAGTCGAGACCGGCCGGCGCACATACATCAGCCAGGTCAGCAGTGAAGCTAGGACGTAGAACGCCAAGAACATCCAAAACGCCGACGTTTCTTCTCCGGTGTTCACGTAGGACTGCCGCAGTGCCAGGTTGATCGCGACGCCGCCGAGGGCGCCGACCGCCCCGGCGAACCCGATCAGCGCTCCAGACATGGCTCGCGACCAATGGCGACGTTCGGCCTCGCTGACGTTCAACTCGCGGCTGCGTGCCTCGAAGATCGACGGAATCATCTTGAACACCGACCCATTGCCGATGCCGGACAGTACGAAGAGGGCGACAAAGCCGGCAACGTAGCCGACCATCGCTATCCCGCTCGTAGCGTGGCGAGGGGCCTCGGCGTACGCACTGACCGCGACCAAAAGCCCTGCCGCCAGGATCATGCCGATAAACACGGCCAGCGTGACGCGGCTACCGCCGATGCGGTCGGCGAGCCGACCGCCGTAGATCCGCGACAAGGATCCCAGCAGCGGGCCGACAAAGGCGATCTGGGCGACATGTAGCGACGCCTGAGCAGCAGTCTGCCCGCTGTCCATGAAATCGATGTAGAGCACCCGGCCGAACGCGAACGAGAACCCGATGAACGACCCGAAGGTGCCGATGTAGAGCAGCGAAATCACCCAGGTGTGGCGGACGAACAGGATCGCCTTCAAGTTGCCGGCCTCGATGGCGTGGTCCAGGTTGTCCATAAACAGCGCCGCCCCGAAACCGGCAATTGCCAACAGCACCAAATAGAATGCGCACACCCAGTACGGCTGCCGGTTGCCGGCCAGCGCCAGGACCAGCAGCCCGACCAGCTGGACCACCGCCACGCCCAGGTTGCCACCGCCAGCGTTGACGGCCAGCGCCCAGCCCTTGAGTCGCTGCGGATAGAACGCATTGACGTTGGCCAGCGACGCGGAATAATTGCCGCCACCCAACCCGGTCAGCGCCGCACACGCCACGTACAGCCACAGCGGCAAGCCGGGGTTGGCCAGCAGGACGATGGTGCCGATTGTCGGGATCAGCAGCACCAGCGCCGAAAGCGTAGTCCAGTTTCGGCCACCGAACTTCGCAATGCCCAACGTGTACGGGATACGCACACAGCCGCCGACGAATGTGGCGACGGCGGCCAGCACGAACTTGTCGGCCGCGGAGAATCCGTAAACGTCTTGTGGCATGAACAGCACCATCACCGACCACAATGACCAGACCGAGAAGGCAACGTGGTCGCAGATCACCGTGCAGATCAGATTGCGACGGGCGATCGCGTTATTACCCGCTTGCCAGGCCGCCGTGTCTTCCGGATTCCAATCCGAAATGCGATGCGAACGGCCCATTAATTCTCCTCCTTAACGATGTCGCGGTCGCGGTACGAACGCGTTGTTACCGCGGCGCTGCCGACGGGGACCGAGGCGCGAATCTACGGTCAGCGCCTGGACGGTGACAGTGTGAAAGCTGGGAATCGGCAGTGATCCTGCCGACTCCCAGTGGCGCATACCCCATCGAACGCTAGGTTCGGCTGCTGGCACACCGCAATTCAGCGATGGGCACTATGTGGATGCGGGGGCCAACTCGTCTCGCACCAGGTGCGGCAGGCCGGTCAGCACGGGCCGGCGCACGTACCGGAACCACGTGAGCGTTGCCGCACCGATGTAGCAGAATACGAACACCCAGAACGCTACCGTAGCCGAGCCGCTGGACAGATACGACTGTCGCAGCGCCAGATTGATTCCGACGCCGCCGAGTGCGCCGATGGCGCCCGCTAACCCGATCAACGCTCCCGACATCGCCCGCGACCAATGCTGGCGTTCGTGCTCGCTGAGGGCCACGGAGCGACTGCGCGCCTCGAAGATCGACGGAATCATCTTGTACACCGAGCCATTTCCGATGCCGGACAACACAAATAGCGCGACGAAGCCGACGACATAGCCAACCATCGTGGTGGCCGTCGCCGGGCCGGCCCGATGATCATCGATCGTGCTGACGGCGATAAGAAGGCTGGCCGCCAAGATCATTCCGGAGAAGGTGACTAACGTGATACGGCCGCCGCCAATGCGGTCGGCGAGCCGGCCGCCGTACACCCGTGCGATGGATCCCAGCAGCGGGCCGATGAACGCGATCTGCGCAGAGTGCAGTGCGGCCTGGGCAGCGGTTTGGCCGCCGGCGATGAAGTTGATTTGCAGGATCTGACCGAACGCGAACGAGAAGCCGATGAAAGAACCGAAGGTGCCGATGTAGAGCATCGCGATGACCCAGGTGTCGCGCTCGGACAGGATGTCGCGCATGGCCGTCACGTCGATCTTGTGCTGCTGAAGGTTGTCCATGAATACGGCCGCACCGATACCGGCGACGGCTAGCAACACCAGGTAAACCGCACATACCCAGTAGGGCGAGCGGTTGCCGGCTACGGCTATCACCAGCAGGCCGACCAGCTGGATCATCGGCACCCCGATGTTGCCGCCGCCAGCGTTGATACCAAGTGCCCAGCCCTTGAGCCGCTGCGGGTAGAAGGCGTTGATGTTGGTCATCGACGATGCGAAATTGCCGCCGCCGAACCCGGCAAGCGCCGCGCACACCAGATACATCCACAGCGGCAGACCCGGGTGGGCCAGCAGCCACAGCGTCCCAAGCGTCGGTATCAGCAGTGCGAACGCCGAAAATGTCGTCCAGTTGCGGCCGCCGAACGTCGCGGTAGCCAAGGTGTAGGGGATGCGCAGGCATGCTCCCACCAGGGTGGCTGTGGCGCCCAAAAGAAACTTGTCAGCGGCGGAGAAACCGTAGACCGCCTGTGGCATGAATAACACCATCACCGACCAGATCGACCAGATCGAGAAGCCCAGATGCTCGGCTACCACCGACCAGATCAGGTTGCGACGAGCGATTTTCTTGTTGCCGGCCTCCCAGGCCACTCTGTCCTCGGGATCCCAGTCGGTTATCAGATGTGAACGTGGCATGTGGCCACGCTAAAAATGCTGTGTTGCCCCAATGCTCTCTGCCGTGACCCTGGCGTGAATTTCAAATCACAAGAGGGAAGGCGACACATGTGACGTGCCGCGCAGTGCCCAGGCACATGAGCTTCGCAACCAGGGGCCGTCAGGACCATGGCCAAGCGGCGTCCTGTGTGCGCGCGCCAACATCGACCGAAAGCTCCCGGCTGCGCCATTCTTCGGTTCACACTTTTATCACGGAGAGGGCGGGACACGCACGCGCAATCTGGTCGAAGTCCGAATCCAGTGTGACGACGGGAAGTTGGTGCTCGATCGCGGTTGCCGCCATGAGAGCGTCGGTCAGCTTCACCGCCCCATGCACGCGGGCTGTTCGGCAGTCCACCATCAGCCGGGCCCACGCAACCATTACTGCCTCACTGATCGGGATGGGATCTGCCGCACGCGCCAAAGTGAGTGTGTCCGCGCGTCGTGAGCGGGTAACCGGATCAGGCGCGTTGAGCACACCCAGTTGCAGTTCACCGATCGTGATGACTGAGAGTGCCACCCGTGCAGGCAGTTTCGCGATGACGCGGCCGGATTCACGCGCGATGAAGACCGACGTGTCCAGCAGTCCGACTTCGGCCTGAACCTCGGTCACAGGTTGTCGAGGGTTTGACCGACAAGCTCATCGAGTTCGTCGGCCAGATGCGCGTCAGCCGCGCGCTCGGCGAGCTCGGCCCGGAGAAAGTCTCCCGACAGCCAACGGACGCGGCGTCGATGCGGGACGATGTCGGCGACCGGTTCGCCGTGCACCGTAAGCGTCACCTGCTGGCCAGCCTTGACCGCATCGATCACGTGAGTGGTGCGATTCCGCAGTTCGCGGACACCGACTTTCATGTGCGACAGCGTAGCACAAATTTCCCATATCAGTTGCGGCCCCGGCACTACCACACCTGGCCGTCGCGCCAATCGCACATCAAGCCCGCTGAGGTGTCCATGGTGATGCCGATCGGCAACACGAACACCGCGCCGTCTGCCTGGGGCGTGCGGGTCGGCCCGGTCGGGGCCAGTACTGAGGTGGGCCCCTGCCAGTGCAGCCACCCGCGCAACGTGAACATCTGCTTGCCCCGGTCCGACGAGGCCTTGATGGCACCGATCTGGTAGGCGCCGCGCATCACCTGCTCGGCCGCGTCCAGCAACGCGATCGCCAACCCCTGGCCGCGCCAATCTTCGCGCACCGCGACCCCTTCGACGTAACCGCAGCGCAGTGCGGCGCCCCGGTAGAGCAGCCGACGCTGCACGACGGCAGCGTGCGCGACGATCGCGCCACGATGCCAGATCAGGGCATGCATACCGCCCAGCGCGTGCTCCCAGTCGGTGTCGTCGAATTCACCCCCGAACGCCGCGCTGACCATGTGGCGGGCGCTGTGGTAGGTCTCCGTGTCCAGGTCGGCGGTGTGAACCAGGCGGGCAGTGTGGACCCGGGTGCGCACACTGCCCGGTTTACCAGGTTGACGCGCCCGCGGCAGCCGAACTCAACTCGGAACGCCGCGGCGACCGGGGCCGCGACCAATGCAGCCGCACGTACTGGCCGGGCCGGATCTGGGCAACCTTGTCGAGGTCGTCCTCGGCGACCACGCCGGCCACCGGGTAGCCGCCGGTCACCGGATGATCTGGCCCAAGAATTACCGGTAAACCGTTGGGCGGCACCTGAATTGCGCCTCGAGTGACACCTTCGCTGGGCAATTGACGATCCGGCCAGCGGTAGCGCAGGGGGCGTCCCTCCAACCGCATCCCCACCCGGTCGCTGCGGTCAGAGGCCATCCAAATCGTGTGCACCAGGGCGTCAGGGTCGACCAGCCAGTCGTCGCGCGGCCCGGGCACCACCAGCAGTTCGACCAGGTGTTCTTCGATCCCCGCCACCGGGGCCTGCTCGAGTTCGGGGTAGTCGTCCGTGTGCTCACCCACCGGCAGCACGTCGCCGGCCTGCAACGGCAACGGTCCTATACCTGACATCACGTCGTAGCTGCGCGACCCGAGCACCGGAGTCACATCAAACCCGCCGCGTACCGCTAGATAGGTGCGCAGTCCGGCGAACGGGGCTTCCATCGAGATGACATCGCCGTCGTTGACATGCTGAATGCTATTGGTACCGAACGCGATTCCATTTACAGACGGATTGGTGTCGGCTCCGGTAACCGCGATATCGACGTCGCCGCCGCGAACTCGAGCAGCGAAACCGCCGAATGTCACCTCGATGGTGGCGCGGTCGCCGGGGTTTGCCACCAGCCTGTTGGCCAGAGTGTGCGAGCGGCGGTCAGCGGCGCCCGAGCGGGTGACGCCGAGGTGGGCCAGACCGACCCGCCCGAGATCTTGGACGAGCGCCAGTGGCCCGGTGCGAAAGATTTCCAGAGTTGGCACGACGACTCTCCTATGCCGCTCGAAACTGGACCCACATGCCCGGTGTCAGCAGCGCCGGGTTGGGGCGGTCGATATCCCACAGCACCGCGTCGGTGTGGCCGATCAGTTGCCATCCGCCCGGCGATCGGCGCGGGTAAATCCCGCTGAATTCGCCGGCCAACCCCACTGACCCGGCGGGCACCGATGTCCGCGGTTCCGAGCGTCGCGGTACCTCCAGCCGAGGATCGCCGCCGACCAGGTAGGCGAAGCCCGGAGTGAAGCCGGCGAAACCGACTCGCCACGGTGTTGTGGTGTGCGCGTTGATGACTTGCGCGGTGGTGAGCCCGGTGAGGTCGGCGACCTCAGTGAGATCCGCGCCGTCGTAGACGACGTCTATCAGCACGTCGACGCGGCCGTCCCGCGGAGCGGTCTCAACCGCATCGGGGCTGATCTGCAGCTTGCGCAGCCGCTGACGGGTGACTCCCTGGTAGCGGTTGCCGTCGAGCTTGACCAGCACCGTGCGGGCGGCCGGGACAATGTCGAGCACACCGGACAGCGCTGCCTCACGCAGCGCAGCGGTGGCCGCCAAGACGTCGGCGCTGCTGTCGAACTGCAATAACAGCGCTTGGTCGCCGTAGTCGATAACGCTATCGGCGACGATCAGGTCTGTTGCCACGCTCATTACTCGACGGTAACCCCGTGTTGAGGCGGCGACGAGAAAATTTCGAGCACTGCCAGAGGTGCCTTAGTGAACACTCATACGCCGACCGGGCGACCGCCGAAAGGCCTAGGCGGCGACAATTTTGGCGATCAGTGGCGGCAGTTGGTCAGCGACTAGCGGGTAGCTCAGCGGCGAGGCGAAGGCGATGGCACCGGCCTGCTCTTTGGTGGTGAAGATGCTGTGCGCCCGCAACGCCGCCACCTCGGCGTTCGCGAGCAGCGCCTGCTGGTCGTCCGGGCTGTCCGTGGTCCAGATCAGCACATCGGCGCCCTCGAGCGCGGTCCTGATCTGGTTGCGCGGAACGAGGGCACGCTGACCATCGACCGCGAACGGTTTGATGCTGTCGGCGACGACCAAGCCCATCAGGGTCAAAAAGTCGGTTCGCCAGCCCGGCAGTGTCGCCACCACGTTGTCCTGGTACAGGCTGCCCTGCAGTAACAACACCTTCTTGTCCTTGAATTGCGGGTTTTGGTCGGCGACGGCGCGGAACTTCGCGTCGATGCCGTCGATCAACGCCTTCATCTGGTCGGCTTGGAAAACGGCTTGGCCGATCGCGGCGGCCTGGTCCTTCCAGGGTTCAAAGAACGCGTCGCCGTCTGATTGCGGGATGGTGGGCGCGATCGCCGAAAGTCTCTGGTAGGTCCCGGCATCCACGCCGGCGTTGGTCGCTACGATCAGATCCGGTTTCAGGCCGGCGATCTGGGCGACTTGTATTCCGTTGTCCAGGTTCAACACCACCGGCTGGGCGCCACCGAGCTTGGGTTGGGCCCACGGCCACACCGCGAATGGTTGGTCGCCGAACCAGTTGGTCACCGCGATCGGCACCACGCCCAGCGCGAGCAGGTCGTCTTGCTCGGTGTAGCCGGCGCTGACGACGCGTTTGGGCGGTGCGGGAACAGTGGTTTTGCCGAACATGTGGCTGATCGTGACCTGCCGAGCGCCGGTAGGGCCGGCGGCAGGTTTGTGCGACGAGCAGGCCGCCGCGGTTCCGACCGCCAATAGCGCTGCGGCGCCCAGGAAGCCGCGCCGACTCCGTTGTTTTGTCATTCTCATGTCAGCGGCATGCCGGCGGCGACGAAGTCCATGGCGCGGTAGACCAGCTCGGGGGTGACCGGGGCGCCGTCCGAGGTGGCCATCATGGCACCGGTCGCAGCGCCAGCGAAGACGCGGATGTCGAAATCACTTGGGTCGCGGCCCATTCGGCGGCTCACTGCCTCGGCGATGACCGTGACCGTGCGCAAGTACTCGTCGTAGAGCGCGGCCTTGAGTTCGGGTATCGAGAAGATCAGCCGCTGGCGCGTGGTTTCGAATTCCCGTTGCTCCTCGGACATGCTGGCCATGACCGTTTCGTAAGCGCCACGGAAGGCCTGGATGGGCGAAAGTTCGGGCGGCTGTTGGGCGAAGGCTTCCAGAATCAGCGGATCAAGGTCGTCGGCCAGCAGCACGGATTCTTTTGACGGGAAATACCGGAAAAAGGTGCTCGGAGATACCTCGGCGGCCTCGGCGATCTGTTCGACGGTGGTGGCGCTGTAACCGTTCTCTTCGATCAGCCGGAACGCCGCGCGCCTGATCGCTTGGCGCGTCTTGATTTTCTTGCGTTCCCGCAGACCCAGCGCTTGCTTCCTCGCCTGCATGCCGCAATTGTCCCGCAAACCCGGCCCTGACAGGGCTAGCGGCTCGGCCATGGGCTGTAGTCGGCGATCAGCTCCTCCTGGGGAGGGCGCTGATCGGCTGGTACGTGTTGCAGGTTGATCCGAATCCGGTACCAGATCGAACTGGGTCCGCGCATCCCGTCGACCAGCACGTCAGCCGGCTGCAGCCGCTCGGCGGCCGCGGGGTGGCGGTCGCGCCAGGTGTCGAGGGCGGCCATCGCCTCGCCTTTGGTTTTCGTGCGGGCGACCTCGATGAGCGGCATTGATGAAACCCGCCTGCCGACGCGGCTGCGTCCCGCTCCCTTCGGCGGCTTCTCGGCCGGCCCCTGCTCGTCGGCCAGCCCGAGCAGCGGGTCAAGCCCACCGGCGGTGTCATCCATGTCTTCCCACGGATCCCCGATATCGGCGAACCTGTCGGGCACCGTCGCCATCGTGAACGCTTCCGGGCGGCAGCCGGCCACCTCGTCCCAGCTCAGCGGTGTGGACACCCGAGCTTCAGGCGTAGCTCGCACCGAGTACGCCGACGCCACCGTGCGGTCTTTAGCGTTTTGGTTGAAGTCGACGAAGACTCCCTGGCGTTCTTCCTTCCACCAGCGGCTGGTCGCCAGATCGGGTGCGCGTCGCTCGACCTCGCGGGCCACCGCCTGGGCGGCGAGGCGTACTTGCCGAAACGGCCACCGCGGCACGATGCGCGCATAAATGTGGAAGCCCCGCGATCCGGACGTCTTGGGCCACGCCGTCAACCCGTAGTCTTGCAGCACATCGCGGGCCACCGCGGCAACATCGAGGATCTGCTGCCACTCCACACCGGGCATTGGGTCGAGGTCGACGCGCAGTTCGTCGGGGTGGTCGAGGTCCTCGGCGAGCACCGGATGCGGGTTGAGGTCGATGCAGCCCATGTTGATCACCCACGCCAGCCCCGCGGCGTCGCGGATGACCGCCTCTTCGGCTGAGGTGCCGGACGCGTAGCGC
This sequence comes from uncultured Mycobacterium sp., assembly GCF_964249325.1. Lineage (NCBI taxonomy): Bacteria > Bacillati > Actinomycetota > Actinomycetes > Mycobacteriales > Mycobacteriaceae > Mycobacterium > uncultured Mycobacterium sp. The sequence continues at coordinate 25,119 of NZ_CAXUCH010000015.1, forward strand.
AGTTCAGCCACGTCCACCCAGTCCGGCCGCTTGGCGGGTGCGCGCTTTTGGAAGATCGCCTCGTGGTCGATGCCCTTGACGAACCGCTTCAGGATCATGGGACGCCCGGCCACCCCGCGCAGCGCGCCCTCGGCCACGCTGAGGTAATAACGAATCAGGTCGAGCTTCGTGTGGCCGGCTCGACCGTCGTGGCCGGGAAACACCACCTTGTCCGGATGCGTGACGGCGACGCGGTGCCCGTCGACCTCCAGAGACAGCGGACCGGCCATGCCGATCATGCTAATTTCCCAGCCGAGCTGAGACGCCGGTCACATATTGTGGGGTTATGCCTAAGCTCACTGATCTGCTCCCCTGGAACGCCGCGCCCAAAGCCCTGCAGTACGCCGACCGTGGCTTGGCCGAACTGCACTACCTCCGCAAAATCATCGAGTCGGGCGCGTTCCGGCTGGAGCCGCCGCTGAACTACGCGGCGATGGCCGCCGACATCCGCCGCTGGGGCGAGATCGGCATGCTGCCGTCCTTCAACGCCAGACGGACGCCCAACAAGGCGGCGATCATCGACGACGAGGGCTCGATTACCTACAAAGAGCTCGAGGAAGCCGCGAACGCAGTCGCCCACGGTCTGCTCGCCAAGGGTGTGCGCGGCAGCGACGGCGTCGCGATCCTGGCGCGCAACAGCCGCTGGTTTGCGATCGCGGGGTTCGGGTGCGCGCGGGTCGGGGCACGCATCATCTTGCTCAACAGCTCGTTCTCCGGCCCGCAGATCAAGGAAGTGTCCGAGCGCGAAGACGCCAAACTGATCATCTACGACGACGAATACACCAAGGACGTCAGCGAGGCGAAGCCCGAGCTCGGCAAGCTGCGGGCACTCGGCACCAACCCGGACTCGGATAAGGAGTCAGGCAGCACCGACGAGACACTGGCCGACTTGATAGCCCATGGCAGTAAGGAGCCACCGCCCAAGGTCAGCAAGCACTCGTCGATCATCATCCTGACCAGCGGAACCACCGGGACCCCGAAGGGCGCCAACCGGAGCACGCCGCCAAGCTTGGGCCCGATCGGCGGCATCTTGTCCCATGTGCCGTTCAAGGCCGGCGAGGTGACGTCGCTTCCGGCGCCGATCTTTCACGCCCTGGGGTTCCTGCACTTCACCATCGGCATGTTTCTCGGATCGACGTTAGTGCTGCACCGCAAGTTCAAGCCTGACGTGGTGTTACAAGACGTGGAGAAGCACAAGGTGACGGCGGTCGTCGTCGTCCCCGTGATGCTCTCGCGCATGCTCGACGCGCTGGAAAAGATGGATAAGAGGCCTGACCTGTCGAGCCTGCGGATCGTATTCGTGTCCGGCTCGGCGCTGAACGCCGACGTGGCCGAGCGGGCGCTAAAGGAGCTTGGACCCGTCCTCTACAACATGTACGGCTCGACTGAGATCGCGTTCGCCACCATCGCGGAGCCCAAGCATCTGCAGATGAACCCGTCGACGGCAGGACCGGTTGTCAAGGGGGTGAAGGTCAAGATTTTCGACGACAACGGGAAGGAACTACCACAGGGCGAGGTCGGGCGGATCTTCGTGGGCAGCAGCTTCCCGTTCGAGGGCTATACCGGTGGCGGTAACAAGCAGATCATCAACGGCATGTTGTCCTCTGGCGACGTCGGCTACTTCGACGAGCACGGGCTGCTGTTCATCAGCGGCCGCGACGACGAGATGATCGTCTCCGGCGGCGAGAACGTCTTCCCCGCCGAAGTCGAGGATTGCATCAGCGGACTTCCCGATGTCGTGGAGGCCACCGCGATCGGCGTCGAGGACAAGGAGTGGGGCCACCGGCTGCGCGCCTTCGTGGTTAAGAAGGAGGGCTCCGACCTCGACGAGGACACCATCAAGAAGCACGTACGTGACCAACTGGCCAAGTACAAGGTGCCGCGCGAAGTCATCTTCCTCGACGAGCTGCCGCGCAACCCGACCGGCAAGATCCTCAAACGCGAGCTGCGCGAGATGGACGGCGACAACGACGGCAAAGAGAAGAAAGACCAAAAAGACAAGAAAGACCAAAAAGACAAGAAAGAAGACTAGCCCCGCTGGATAGGTGCCCTGAGCGCTCGTACTTCCGTGCACCAAACAGAAGCCACGGTCGTGCTTTTCGCGGGTTCACAACCCTGGCTTCTGTCTCGCGGCGTTTCCGTCGACTACGGGTCGCGGGGTAGGCCGAGCAGCCGCTCGGCGATGATGTTGAGCTGCACCTCCGAGGTGCCGCCGTAAATCGTGGTGGCCCGGCTGGCCAGCAGGTACTGGCCCCACTTGCCGGACAGTTCCTCAGGGTCGCCGATCGCGGCGTCAGTGCCGAACGTCGACACCGCGAACTCGGCGTAGCCCTGAGCCGTGCGCATCGACAGCAGCTTCGAGATTGCGGCTGAGGGCATGGCGTCTCCACCGGCCAGCGTCAGCAGCGTCGAGCGCATGTTGAGCACCTTCGCGGCGGGTTTATGCCCAGGCGTTCACCCATGAGCGGCAGTCGGCGTG